>JBFIIN010000144.1:0-8435 GCA_041601225.1 Oceanococcus sp. | reverse complement strand
GCCGGCCGCCTTACGGACCTGCTGGTAGCCCGAGAGGATGGTGAACGAAGCCTTGGTCGCATTCTCAAAAATCGGGCTGCGCGACTTCATCACCGTCTGGCAGAACACGAAATCGTATTCCGCGACCAGTCGATTCAGAAAAAGATCGCGAATCTGGTCTGTGGTAAATGCCGCGGATTCCGCTCGATGCCCCTTCTCGCCGATATGGCCGCGGTAGAACTCCAGCGCCGCCGCTTCATCGTGGCGGTCGACAAGCTCGTCACCATCGACCCGAATTGTGATGGGCAGAATTTCGATGTCGTTCTGCTCAAGAAAGGGCTTGGGCAAATCGCAGCTCGAATCGACAACGAGTCCAACCCGCATCAGGCCTCTCCAGTCCGGCGTTACAAGGCGACGAAGGCTAACACATGCTAGTGCGTCAGCGAGCCATCCGGCGTGGCCTGACTGGCATTGAGCAACTCGTGAATTTCCGCCGGAGTGTAGCGGTAGGTCTCCCCGCAAAAGCCACATTCGGCTTCCACCGATTCCTGCTCTGCCACCAGGGCTGCAACCTCGGCAGGGTCCAGACTCAGCAAGACCCTGGACACGCGTTCGTGCGAGCAGTCACAACTTAATCGCACCCGATCCTCGGACTCATGCAAATGCAGATCGTGGCCCAGCATGAGCGACAACCATTCGCCGGGCTCGGCCGGAAACCGGTCGATATCGAGCTGCGCCATGGCATCGAGCCAGGCCCTATCATCGCCCTGAGTCCCCGGCATGCGCTGTAACATGAGACCGGCCGCCTCCCGCTGATCGGCAAGCAGCTTGAAGGCCGAAGGAATCTGCTCGGACTGGGAGAAATAACTGGCCAGCCAGGCTTCCAGGCCACCGCCCGCCAGCGGCACGACGCCCTGATACTGCTGCGCCGAACCGGTCGGCTCCAGGGTCACCACCAGGCGCCCCTCCAGGGCGCTGAAGTCGCGATGCTCCGCATCGCACTTGATCAGCCCACGCACCCGGAGATCGTGATCGCCCTGCACCACAAACAGGCGCAGCGAACTGGCCCCGCTGATCTGCAATGTGAGCTGCGTTGCCTGTTTCAGATGGGTCAGCAGCATGGGCACGGCCGCCAATCCCTGGCCCAGCAATTCCATACCGGCGCCGGTGTACGAACGCGCGGCGACCAGGGCCGGCCAGTCTGCGCCCAATTGCACAAAAACGCCCCGCACAGGCAGACCTGCCAGCGTGAAGCGCCACAGGCGACCGGTCATCCGAGTTTCTGTTTCAACAGACGGTTGACTTCGGCCGGGTTCGCCTTGCCGCGGGAGGCCTGCATCACCTTGCCGACAAAGTAGCCGAAAACCTTGTCCTTGCCCGCGCGGTATTGCGCGACCTGGGCCGGGCTGTCGGCCACGACCTGATCCACCAGAGCTTCGATGGCGCCGCTGTCGGTGATCTGCTTGAGACCACGCGCCTCGATGATGGCATCGGCATCGCCCTCGCCCTGCCAGATCGCCTCGAACACATCCTTGGCGGTGTTACCGGAAATGCTGTTGTCGACGATGCGATTGAGCAGCGCGCCGAGCTGCCGTGCCGAGACCTGGCTGTCGGCGATGCTCAGGCCGGACTCGTTGAGTGCCGCGCTAAGGGCGCCGTTAATCCAGTTGGCCGCCAATTTGGGTTCGGCCTGACTCTGCTCAAGCACGGCCTCAAAATAATCCGCCACGGCACGTTCGCCGGTGAGCTGGGCGGCGTCTTCAGCCGACAAGCCATAGTGCTCCGTGAAGCGCCGTGATTTTGCGTCCGGCAGCTCCGGCAACTGGGCGCGCACCGCGTCGACAAACTCGGCGCTGCAGACGACGGGCAGTAGATCGGGGTCGGGGAAATAGCGGTAATCATTGGCCTCTTCCTTGCCGCGCATAGTCCGGGTTTCACCGCGGTCCGGGTCGAACAGGCGCGTTTCCTGCACGATCACACCCCCGCTTTCGAGCACGTCCATCTGCCGTTCGATTTCGAATTCGATGGCCTTTTCCACGAAGCGAAATGAATTCAGGTTCTTGGTTTCGGTACGCGTTCCCAGCGCGGTCGCACCACGCCGCCGCAGCGAAACATTGGCATCACACCGGAACGAGCCTTCCTGCATATTGCCATCACAAATTCCCAGGTAACGCACCAGCGAATGAAGCTTTTTCAGATAGGCCACGGCCTGGGCCGCCGACCGCAGGTCCGGCTCGGACACCACTTCAATCAGCGGCGTACCCGCCCGATTGAGATCCACACCCGTACGCTGCGGCGCGCTGCCGTGCACCGACTTGCCGGCGTCTTCTTCCAGATGAGCCCGCGTAAGCCGGATTCTCAAGGGTCCGTCCTCGCCGGCGATATCCAGGTGCCCACCCGCCACGATTGGCAGCTCAAACTGCGAAATTTGATAGCCCTTGGGCAAATCCGGATAGAAATAGTGCTTGCGGGCAAATACGCAGCGCGGCGCGATCTGTGCGTCAACGGCCAGTCCGAATTTCACGGCCATCTCGACCGCGGCCTGATTGAGCACGGGCAGCACGCCCGGCAGCCCCAGATCGACGGCGCAGGCCTGAGCATTGGGCGCGGCGCCATAGCGTGTGGCCGCGCCAGAAAAGATCTTGCTCTGTGTTTGCAGCTGGACATGCACCTCCAGCCCGATCACCACTTCCCAGTCGCTCATTGCGCGATCTCCGGCCGCAACTGGTGCCAGTCGGTCGCCTGCTGAAATCCATGCGCCGCGGCCAGCAGGTTTTCCTCGGCAAACGCCGGTCCGATCAGCTGCAAACCCACCGGCAGGCCCGAAGCCAGACCGGCCGGCAGGGACAGCGCAGGCAAGCCCGCCAGATTCGCGGCAATGGTGTAAATGTCGTTGAGATACATCGAAATCGGATCGGCGGTCTTCTCTCCCAGCCTGAACGCAGGTGCCTGGGTGGTGGGGCCGACGATCAAATCCACCTGCTCGAACGCCCGCGCGAAATCCGAGGCGATCAGCTGCCGCACCTTTTGCGCCTGCAAATAGTAGGCATCGTAATATCCATGCGAAAGCACATAGGTACCGATCATGATGCGCCGCTGCACTTCACGCCCGAAGCCCTCGCCCCGAGAACGCATATACAGATCGCGTAAATTCAGCGGATCTGCGCAACGGTAGCCGTAGCGCACACCGTCGAAACGCGCCAGGTTCGACGAGGCCTCTGCGGGTGCAACCACATAATAGGTGGGTACCGACAGGGTCGAACTGGGTAGACTCACATCCACCACGGTGGCGCCAAGGGACTCAAATACGGCAATCGCCGCTTCGGTGGCTGCGCGGGTGGCTTCGTCCAGACCTTCGGCAAAATATTCGCGCGGCTTGCCGAGTTTCAGGCCGGCCAGCGGTTGCTCCAGGGCGGCAACATAATCGGGAACGGCCACTTCGGCCGAAGTGGAATCCAGTGGATCGAAGCCGGCCATGGCCGTCATCAGATAGGCGATGTCCTCAGCGCTGCGCGCGAATCCACCGGCCTGATCCAGGCTTGAGGCGAAGGCAATCATGCCGTAGCGGGACACGCGACCATAGGTGGGTTTGAAACCGGTAATTCCGGTGAGGGCCGCGGGTTGGCGAATCGAGCCGCCCGTATCCGTACCGGTCGACAGGGGCGCCAGGCCGGCAGCAACGGCGGCGGCGGAACCGCCCGAGGAACCGCCCGGGACGCGCGCCGTATCCCAGGGATTGCGCACCGGGCCATAAAAGCTGGTTTCGTTGGACGAGCCCATGGCGAACTCGTCCATGTTCGTCTTGCCCAGGGTCACCACACCCGCTCGCTTCAGCCGGTCGACTACAGTTGCGTCGTAGGGCGCCACAAAGTTGTCGAGCATCCGTGAGCCACAAGAGGTACGAATGCCTCGGGTACAAAAAATGTCCTTGTGCAGCAGCGGAATGCCCGTCAGGGGGCCGGCGCTGCCTTTTGCAAACTGCGCATCCGCCGCGGCTGCAGCGGCCAAAGCGGCTTCCGGGGTCGGGGTAATGACGCAATTGAGATCGGCATCCAGACGGACAATGCGATCCAGAAAATGCTGCGCCAACTCGGCCGCTGAAAATTCGCCCGCCTGCAGTCCCCGCGCCAGCTCCGCGACCGAGCGCAGGTGCAAAGCGCTCATTCGATCACCTGCGGCACCAGGAACAAGCCGTCGGCTGATTCCGGGGCCAGCGCGATAAAGTCTTCGCGCCTGTCGCACTCGGATACGTCATCCGCGCGCAAACGCTGAACCATGGCCAGCGGATGGGCCATGGGCACGACCCCCTGCGTGTCCGCCGCGCGAAGTTGGTCAACCATGTCTAGAATGGCAGACAGTTCACTGGCATAGAGAGGTAAATCTGCGTCGGTGATGCTCAGGCGGGCCAGTTCGGCCACCCGATGCACCTGGTCAGAATCCAGGCTCATCGCATTAACCTTGTTCGGGGGATCGGCGGGGCGCGAAAACTATCATATTCTGACCTTGCCCTAAATGGGGCACGTTGCTAAATTGGCGCGTCCTCTCATCCCCCACGCGCGCCCGCGATTTCGGGAAAAATCCTTAATGCTTAATCAGTTCCGTGGAATGTTCGTCAACGACCTGTCGATTGACTTGGGAACGGCGAACACGCTCATCTATGTCCGTGGCGAAGGGATCGTGCTCAATGAGCCCTCCGTTGTCGCAATTCGCACAGATGCGCGCGGCGGCAAACGTATCGAAGCGGTGGGCATCGATGCCAAGCGCATGCTGGGCCGCACGCCCAATAACATCACCACCATCAGGCCCATGAAGGACGGCGTGATCGCCGACTTCACGGTCACCGAGAAAATGCTGCAGCACTTTATTCGCAAAGTGCATTCGGCGCGGCTCTTCCGGCCGCTGACCCGGGTCATCATCTGCGTGCCTTACGGCTCCACCCAGGTCGAGCGCCGCGCCATTCGCGAGTCCGCGACCAATGCGGGCGCGCGACGGGTGCACTTGATTGACGAGCCGGTAGCCGCTGCGATTGGCGCCGGCATTCCGGTGGGCGAAGCCCGCGGCTCGATGGTGCTGGATATTGGTGGCGGAACGTCCGAAGTCGCTGTCATTTCCCTGAATGGGATCGTCTATGCCGAATCCGTGCGCGTGGGCGGCGACCGCTTCGATGAAGCGATCGTGGCTTACGTGCGGCGCCAGTACAATATGCTGATCGGCGAAACCACGGCCGAGCGCATCAAGCAGGAAATCGGCACCGCCTATCCGGGCCATGAAGTCCAGGAAATCGATGTCGTGGGCCGCCACCTGTCTGCCGGCGTGCCGCGCAGCTTCACGCTCAATTCCAACGAAATTCTGGATGCGCTGCAGGAACCCCTGGCGCAGATCGTAACGGCGGTCAAGGTTGCGCTGGAAAGTACGCCGCCGGAATTGGGTTCGGACGTTGCCGATCGCGGCATCGTGCTCACCGGCGGCGGCGCCCTGCTGCGCGAACTGGACAAGCTCATTTCCGAGGAAACCGGGCTGCCGGTGATCATCGCGGACGATCCCTTGACCTGCGTTGCGCGAGGTGGTGGCGCCTTGCTGGAAATGTCCGGCGACAAGTCGAGCAGTTTCATACTCGACTGAGGCCGGAACCACGCGGGCCGTGTGGGCCTGGAGAATCATGCCGGCCGACAGGTGCACGGATTTCTCGCCTTTTGTCGATAAATCCTTGCCAGCAAAGCATTTTTTCCACTAATCTAGGCACCCGAACGATGTAGATGTACATCGCAAGGGCTGCAGGTGATGACAGCGTGAGTGCGATTCATTCGGACGACCATCTGAAACCGATCTTTTCCCGGGGCCCGGTACTTGCGCTCAAGTTCTTGATTTTAGCGGCTATTTCCGCTGGCTTGATGATGTACGACCAGCGCGTTGGCGAATCCAATCCCGTGCGTGACACCGTTTCCGTGGCGATGTACCCGGTGCGAACTCTGGCCGAAATTCCGCGCGAAATTTATGATCTGGGCGTGCATTTCGCAGCGCGTGAAAAACTCATTGAGCAGAATGAGTCATTGCGCCACGAACATTTGCGGCTCAACGCGCGCCTGCAGAAGCTGGTGGTACTGGAAGCCGAGAACCAGCGCATCCGCGATCTGCTTGAATCCTCCAAGCAAATTCATAACGCGGTCATGATTGCCGAGATTCTCTCGGCCAGCCT
This sequence comes from Oceanococcus sp., assembly GCA_041601225.1. Taxonomy (GTDB): domain Bacteria; phylum Pseudomonadota; class Gammaproteobacteria; order Nevskiales; family Oceanococcaceae; genus JBFIIN01. The sequence continues at coordinate 2,260 of JBFIIN010000144.1, read as the reverse complement.
GGACCCCTACCGTCAATTGATCCGGATCAACAAGGGCAGTCGCCACGGGATTCAATCGGGCCAGGCCTTGATCGATGCCCACGGCATACTGGGCCAGGTCATCGAAGTCACCCCATTTACCGCGACGGCTGTGCTGGTCACAGACGAAAACCAGGGCATCCCGGTAGAGATCAATCGCAACGGCTTGCAGACTGTGGCCCATGGTGGTGGCGAAGGCATGGAACTGAAGCTTCCCTTCCTGCCCTCCAACGCGGATGTGCAGCTTGGAGATTTGCTGGTTTCCTCCGGCCTGGGCGGGCGCTACCCCGCCGGCTATCCGGTCGCCCGGGTGACTGCGGTGCAACACCACCCCGGCGAGCATTTTCTGGAAATATCCGCTGCACCGGCGGCGCAGATCATGCGCGGCCGCGAGATCTTGTTGGTACGTCAAGGCGAAGCGACCGAGTCCACCGCTCGCCTGCTGGACCCCGCCGCGCTGCCTGACCGCGTTGCAATCGCAGACTGATGCCTCGCGCGCCCAGCAAACCTGAGAGAAGCTTGTGAGCTCCGGCGGGATCACCACCATCCTGATCAGCGTGTTCACGGTGCTGGTTTTGTCGATCCTGCCGCTGCCGGAATCCCTGTCGGTCGCGCGGCCGGCGTTCGCGGCGATGATCGTCGCCTATTGGGTGCTCAATCAACCGCGACGGTTTGGAATGCTGGCCGCCTGGTTACTCGGCCTGTTCCTTGACGTGGTCCATGCCTCGCTGCTCGGTCAGCACGCGCTCGGGCTGATTCTCGTCGCCTATATCATTTTCAAATTGCGGGAAACTTTGCGCATGTTCCCCGGTTGGCAGCAGGCGGTGGTGCTCTTGCCCGTCTGGGCGATTTACGAATTGGTCCTGTTCTGGATCGACGGGTTTGCGGGACTGGCGACAGAACCGATGTGGCGCTGGGTCCCCGTGTTGTCGACAACCCTGGCGTGGCCGATTCTGACCTTGATCCTGCATTTGTCGCAATCTGATCGTCGCCACGCCTGAGCGCGCTTCCGTGGCGCGGTCCACCCATAGACGCCGCGGCGTCACAACGGGAAAATGCCGCGCATGGACTTAAGCGCGACGCTGAAAAACACCGAAGGGGAAAAGCGTCAGTTTTTCTGGCGGGTAATGATTGCGTCGGCCGGCATCCTGGTACTGGTCAGCATCCTCATCGGGCGTCTGGCGCAACTCCAGGCTGTGCAGCACGACTATTTTGTCACTCGCGCCGATGACAACCGGATGCGTCTCAAGATCGTGGCCGGCGTGCGCGGCCTGATTCACGACCGCAACGGGGTATTACTGGCCCAGAATCTGCCGGCCTACCGCCTGGAACTCACCCCCGAACAGATTCCCGATCTGGACGACACGCTGCAACGCCTCGGCGAACTGGTGCACATCGGCGAACATGATATTGCGCGCTACAAGGAGCGGACCCGCCGTTCACCGCCATTCCAGAGCTCGGCGCTGCGATTGCGTCTGGACCCCACCGAAGTGGCGCGGCTGGAGGTGGACAGGCTGAATTTTCCCGGCGTCGCGGTCACCGCCGGCCTTACCCGCAGCTATCCGCTGGGCTCCAGTGCTGCCCATGTCGTCGGATACGTGGGCGGAATTACCGCCGCGGATCTCGACCGCACCCCCAATCGCGAGGATTATCGCGGCGCGACCCATATCGGCAAGACGGGAATCGAACGCCAGTACGAATCCCTGTTGCACGGTGCGCCGGGCAGCAAATTGGTCGAAGCCAATGCCGCGGGCCGCAGTCTGCGCGAGCTGGAATATACCCGTCCTACGCCCGGCCGGGATCTGGTGCTGAGCATTGATGCGCTCCTGCAAACCGCAATCGAAACCGAATTCGCCGGCCGGCGCGGCGCCGCGGTCGCGCTGGAAGTGGCGACCGGGGAGGTCCTGGCGCTGGTGTCGCTCCCGACCTACGACCCGCATCTGTTTGTTGACGGCATCAGTCACAAGAATTACGGCGAACTGATCAATGATGCGGACCAACCTTTGTTCAACCGCGCCACGCAGGGCCGTTACCCGCCGGGCTCCACGGTGAAGCCCTTCATGGCGCTGGCTGGACTGGAGCACGACACCGTCGCGACCCATACCAAGATTCACTGCCCGGGGTTCTTCCAGCTGCCCGACAAAGAGCGCAAGCACCGGGACTGGAAACGGCGCGGACATGGTCATGTGGACCTGAATCGGGCCATCGCGGAGTCCTGCGACGTGTACTTCTACCAGTTGGG
>JBFIIN010000143.1:0-8498 GCA_041601225.1 Oceanococcus sp. | reverse complement strand
TATTTTTATTGCGAGCTGTATTTGATTCCAGAAGAAAACCTGGGCTTGTTTCTGGTCTACAACACCCAGCCACCCGCCCAGTTCATGGGCGCGCTGATGCAGCAGTTCATGGAGCGCTACTATCCCTGGACCCTGCCGGCCATGCAGGAACACGCCGCAGATGCCGCACGCCACCAGGCCTTTGGTGGCAGCTATGGCGCCACTGCGCATTCGGACAGCACCTGGGAAAAGCTGATGTTGCTGCGTGGGCCGTTCAAGGTACGTGCCAAGTCCGACGGCGCGATTACGGCGCCCTCGCTGCTGGGCAAGACACCGCCCGAGTGGATCGCCGCGCCGTCGGCGCCGGGCGTGTTTCGCGCCTCCGACAGCGGCGAGCTGCTGGCTTTTACCAGCGCGCCGGATGGCCGGGAGTTCATGCTGGCCAGCGATCCATTCGGGCCATCCTACAAGCTGCCTGTGTGGCAGAACCAGAAAGCCAATATCGTCTGGGTGGCCCTGTGCCTGCTGGGTTTCGTCGCAGCCATTACGCTGCACGTCCTGGTGGCATTGATCGGTGGCGGCCCCGGACCGTACAACCAAGCTCTGGGCCTGAGCACCGCGGTAGCCTTGCTGAATCAAGGGGTCATCGCCTGCCTCGTCGCCACCTTGCTGAGCAACCAATTCAAGATGCTGTCGCAACTGCCGTGGACGCTGTATCTTGGCCTGAGCATGGCCCTGTGCTCACTGGTCTTGACTCTCTGGCTGCTCCTGGTGGTCGCCCGCGGCTGGCGCCGACCGGACTGGTCACTCACGGGTCAGCTGACCTACAGCGCGCTCAGCATCAGCCCGCTGATGTTTGTCTTATGGCTGGGCTACTGGAACCTGATCGGCTATCACTTTGCCTGAGGGGTAAACCCGGTCGGGCTTAAAACTGCAAGCCCAGGGAGACCATCAGGGTGCGCGGCCGGACAAAGAAATAATCCACATCGCGGGCACCTGCGGCGCCGTTGACTGCGGAGATGCCGCGTCGATCACTGATGTTGAGCATGGATACGCTGATTTCCGGGGCGATGCGGGCCTTGGGCTTGCTCACGATAAGGCTGGCGTCATAAGTGCTATAGCCGCCCTGCTCGCGGAAATAGTGCAAATCATTGTAGGACGCCCCGAGATAGCTATGGATCGCGTTGATTCGAGCCTGCCAGGCACCCAGCCAGGCGCGAGTGATGGCATAGCTCAGTATATTTGACCATTGAAAACGCGGGCTGCCGGGCAGACGGGTGCCGGCGGCCACAAAGCCGGTCGCGGCTTCGAAATCCTGGGTGGTCACGGCCTTGATCCAAGCGGCATTGCTGGTGAACTCCAGGCCCGGCAATGGCTTGAACGCCAGGGCGGCTTCGGCACCCTGCGAGCGCGCTCGACCGATGTTCTCGATGAACGCAATGGTCAGGCCGAAGTTTTCTCCGCCCGGCACGAAGGGCCTGCGCACGGTAATCTGCAGGTCTCGCCAGTCCAGGCGAAACAGGCTCAGATCCAGGCGCAGGCGGCGCGCGAAGAACTCGCTGCGCAGACCGATCTCGTAGTTCCACAATTTGGAGGATTCGAAGACGTCGAAGGCTTCGGGCAGGGTCGCCGTGAGCACAGCCACGGGCGGATTGATTTGCACGCCGCCGAATTGAAAACCCTTGGCCGCCAGGGCGTAGAGCTGAACCCGATCGTTGAACAGAAAGCGCAGGGCCAGCTTGGGGTTCAAGCCTTGGGCCCGCACCGTATTGTGCACCTCCGATTCGGTGCTACCGGCATCAAAAGCCGTGTTCTGCGCACCGGCAACCAGACCATCGACGCGCAGCCGGGTGCGAAAGGCCCGCAGGCCCAGGGTCGCTTCCCAATGCGAACCAAACCGCGCGGTGGCCTCGCCGAACAGCGCGGTTTCGCTGGCCACCGAATCCAGCTCCAGAAATAGCAAGGCCAGTTCGCGCGAACCTTGCACCGAACCCTGTGGTGTATCGACGGGCAGCAACGGCGATTCTTCGGCCGGACCCGCGTTCTCGCGCACCCGGCTGGAATCGATGAACTGCTGCACGTCCTGCGCACTGCGTTGATGCGCGGCGCCAAGCAACCATTGCACGCTGACCCAGTCCCAGGGCTGCCAGTCCAGATCGGGGGGCGAAGACAGACGAAATTCCTGCAACCAACCCGCCGTTTGCGAGTCCAGCACATAGGCGACGGTGTCATCCTCGCCGGCGTCTTCGGTGCCGGGGCCGTTATCGCCCCCATCACCATCACTATCGCCAGCCACCGGGGCCGAACCCAGCGGCTCCGCGCCGTCATTGCTCAAATCCTTGCGCAGATAATTGCTCGACGACAGCAAATCGAAATCATCAAAGGCCTGCCGTGCAGAAAAATTGGCGCCGGAGAAGCCACTTTCGCGGCGACTGAAGCCACCGAACTCGCGCTCGAAATTCCTGCGATTGTCGGCGCCGGATGCGTTAGCCTGATCACTGCTCTGGCTAAAGTAAAAGCCGCTGAGATCCAGCCGTTCGCTGGGCTCCCACTGGCCCTGGAGGCGCCCGCTGACCTGCCGCAGACTATCCACATCCGGGCCCCGATCCACTTCATCGATCTTGCCGGCCTGCTCCCGCAGAGTGCCAGTCAGGCGCAGGGCTGCGCCTTCCTTGAGCGGCACATTCAGCGCCGCCGCGGCTATATCCGACGGCTCATCGCTATAGCGGTTAAAACTGCGGGTGGCGCTGAGCTTGGTTTCCCAAATGCCGGGCTTGGGCTTCTGCAACACGTAGCGGATACCGCCGGCCAGGGCGCCGGAGCCGAACAGGGTACCCTGCGGGCCTTTGAGAATTTCCACCCGCTGCAAATCGAAGGGATTGAGATCGGGCATGGACAAAGGCAGATACAAATCGGTGAACGGCATGTCATCAACATAAATCCCCACCGGCAGCTGGGTGATGATGGTCGCGGACGTCAGCCCGCCACTGCCGGTGTTGATGCCGCGAATGATGGGGATGCCGCCGTCGGCGTCGCGTTCGAACAGCACCACACCGGGCACCTGCTTGAGGTAATCGGCCAGGTTTTGCGCCTTGATCAGCTCCAGATCGGAACCACGCAGGGCCGCCACACTGCCCGGGACATCACGCTGCTGCTGCGCCCGCTTGCTGGCCGTGACGATGATGTTTTCCAGCACCGGGACGTCGGTTTCAGCCGGCTCGGCTTCGGGTTCCAGGGTTATAACCGGATACGGCTCGACAGCATCTTGCGCCAAGACGCTGGTCGCAAGCAGCATCAGGGCCAGGAGCAATATGCCGGCGCAACGCGCCCCTGCACGGCCAACAGCGGTTGCTGACGCCCACCGAGCCGCAGAACCCGAACGAGATGAGCCGCCGCCGACTCGCAGCACGGCAGGCTGGCCACGCTGCAGCGGGGCGCTCGCCCGGGGCACCGGTCTCAGGCCACCGGCACCCGCTGCGCCGGGGGTACCGCGGCGAATCCGCCTTCCAGAAAGTAGGCATCAAAACCGTTTTTGCACAGGGTATAGGCGATGACCGGCGAATCCCTCAGGGTGGCGCACACCACGATGTAGGGTACGGCGCGATCCGCGCAGAACAGTTGGGAACGGATGATCGGATGCGGAATCGCGGATGCTTCACGCAGCCGCTCGCCGTGCACCTGTTTGGGCATTCGCACATCCACCCATTGGGCGCCGTGTTCCACCATATGCATGGCCACCTCGCAATCCACCGGCCGTGCCAGACTCGGCTTGATCAGCGCCCGGAAGTCGTCACCGGCCAGCTTCATGACAATGCTGTCGACGCTGGCGCGCACCGTGGCGTTGCGCGGGAGATTGGAGATCAGCGCATCCTCGCCAACCGTACCGCCCGGCCCATACTCGTTGACCTTGACCGATTTGCGGCGTCCGTCATAGAAAACCCGCACCTCGCAGTGGCCTTCCGCCACAACGTAAAAATCATCCGCCGGTTCGCCCTGCTCCACCAGGATGTCCGCCGCCCTGAGCCGCATCGGTCGCATGCGTTCAAAGGCCAGATCCATGGCCGGGCTCGGCACCCGTTGATAGCCGGGCTGCGCCAGCATCAGCCCCCGCCAATCGCCGGCTGCCGCCGCCCGCGGCGCCTGCACAGCCTGGCCCGCCTCCAGACGCTCCGCCGCGGCGCGGGCGCTGGTTACGCGCTGCAGATCACGGGCCGGATCATAGGGTGTCGAGCTGGCGCGCACGATGCGATCAAGCAAGGCCCGATCAACGCCGAGTATCTGTGAATCGGTCAGCGCATAGGCGCGGTGCATGCTGGGCGTGATGTAGGGCATGGGTATGGATTCGCCCCCGCTGGCCGGCGAGACATCGGTGAAGTCGGTCTCGGTATCGTTCACCATCTGCACCGAGCCATCCAGCACGTAGAACAGCTCCTCGGGCGAATCGCCGATGTCGAACAGGGGTCGCGCGGCGCGCAACCGAAATCTGCGCAATCCGCCTTGCAGCTGGTCCAGGCTGTCCGGACTCAACTTGTTCAGAGGATAGATGTTGCTCAGTAGATCCGGCTCTATGCTTTCCGGCATTCCCAGGCCCTCCCAGACCAAACTGCTGCCAAGCGAACCGCCGCGAATGCGGCTCACTTTCGACGGTCACAAAAGTATAACGGTAATTCGGCGACCCGAAATTGGCGCTGCCCGCCGCCCGTGCGGGCCGCTGGTCCGTAGGGCTTTGGTTCGCGCGCCAAGCCAAGGCGGCTATCATGCCAGGATCCGAAGCTACACGACGACGTGGAACGCAAGCAGTGACGCAGCCATGGACGCATTTGCCGCAGGCCGGCAAGACCCGGAATTGGTGCCTGCGCCCGGCGCGTGAAACCGACCTGCCGGTGCTCCTGGAAATCTACCGTGCCACCCGCGCCCCGGAATTTGCGGCGCTAAGCGCCGATGCGCGTCTGCTGCAGACGATCCTGGACCAACAATTTGAGGCTCAGCGCCGACACTATCAGGCGGCTTGGCCGGCAGCCCGGCAATTCATCGTGGAGGCCGAGCAACAGGCCATAGGCCAGTTGTATCTCAACTACGCAGCCGACGCCCTGCACCTGATTGATATTGCGCTACTGCCCAGCCAGCGGGGTCAGGGCCTGGGGGAGGCGCTGCTGCAATGGGTCATCGCCCAAGCGCAGCAGGCCGGCGTGCCGGTCAATTTGCGTGTGCGGCGCGACAATGTCGCGCAGCGCCTATACCTGCGAATGGGATTTCAGGTCGTGGAGGACGACGGGCTCGATCTGCTGATGAGTCGGCCGCAGGTGGGCTAAGCGGCCAGGACCTGCAATCCGCTGCGATTCGCGTGCAGGGCCAGCGGGACCAGTTGCCGACCTTGCTGCTGCAAACGCCGACTCCGGGCGACCAGATGACCATCGGGCGCGAAGCTGAAAATTTCGGCCTGGATCGCGTCCGCCACATGCACCTGCCCCCACTCATCGGCGCTTATGGAGCGCGGGTTCAGGCCCTGCTGATGTCCGTATTGACCGAGCCACTGGCCATCCAGACTGTAGATCTGGATGCGTTGCCCGCCGCGATCCGCGACATGCAGGCGACCGTAAGGGTCAATGGTCAAACTCGCCGGGCCGTTGAGTCCCTGCCCATCGCGACCGAATTGGCCGATGGTCCGCAGCAGTTCGCCCTGGGTATTCATGACCTGGATGCGGTGATTCAGGGAATCACAGACATACAGCTGGCCCTGATCCAGAACTACATCACGGGCGCCGCCCAGCTGCACCTTGTGCCCCAATGCCACGGGCTGCCCGTCCGGCGAGAAGGCCAGCACATTGGCATTGCCGTGATTGGCCACATAGCTCCAGCCACTTCCCGCATCAAAAACCGCAGCTTGCGGTCCATTCAATTCCAGCGCGCCCGCGCCGGACTTCGCGTAGCGCCAGACAAAAGTGCCATCGACACGCCGCAAACCAACCCGGTGCGCCTGCGGCTCCACGAGCAAGGCCAAGCCATCAGTCGCTTCAAAATTGAGACTTTCGGTGGATAGCGCGAGCTCTGACTCCGCGGCGCACGCCGCCGTGGCCACCAGCGAATTCAAGCCGACGAATGCCGCGGCGCCCAGCGCTGACTGCCGGACAAAATCACGTCTATTCATATCGGCTCCTGGAATCTTTAGGGCTTTAATTGCGGCTGGGGTATAAGCCCTGCAAGGCAATGATGAAATTGACCGCGGTAAAGGGAGGCATGTTGTTCACCGACTGATTGCCACCCGTGCTGCCTGTGGGGTCGCCCGCCGCGGAACCGCTGGCCGCGTAGATGTCTTCATTGGCTTCAGCCGGTACGCCGTTCACCGGCGAGCTGCTGCTGCCCGGATCAGAGCTCACCACCGTCGGGTGGTTGTGGCTGGGCAACTGATTCACGGTCAGCGTATTGGTTTCGGTGCCGCTGCGGCTTCCCACGGGGCGGGAGGTCAATCCAGGCCCGTTGCCAGCATGCATGGCGTAGCGTCCACGCAAATCCGGCAGCGCGAAAGTCGTCTGCCCATCGCCACCATAGATGGTTCCGAGTAGCGAAAACAGCGCGGTGTTCTGCGAAATCGGCAACAACTGACCGTCGCATAAGGCCCAGCTCCGCGGCGCGAATGTGCCGCCGAACATCCTGATTTCACCGACAAATGGATCCGCCATAGTGCTGCTCCTACCGAATCTGACCTTGGATGTAATGCGCTGCTCTGCAAAGCAGAGCAAAGCAAAGCAGCAATCTTGTTCACCGTCAAGCTTGGACTGCCGGCAACAAGCGCCCCGATTCCAGACATTATGGTAGACATGGGCCAGCCAGCACGGACAGGCGACCGCGCAAACTTGTCAAACTGACGGCAACTTCCAGTTGCGATAGCGCACAGAGTTCGACGTATACTGCGGAAACCGCCCGCGCTCATGACCGATTTAGCTGCGCCATCTTGACCCGGAGATGACCATGGAATCCCCCGCATTACGCCGCTTGATTTTCGCCTTATTTCTCGTGCTGCCCAATGCGGCCGCCTTCAGTTCCATGGAAGTCGGTACCGACGACCAGCAAATCAGCGACATGGGAATCGATGGCGACACCGCTTCGCGCGGGGTGAATCCGGCCAGCGCCTATAGCCAGACTTCGAACTCCTATGTAGTGGTGTGGGAGGGCGATGACGCCAGTGGGGGCACGGTTGATAACGAATTCGAGATCCACTGTCAGGCTCTGGATCAATTGGGCGCCGAGATTGGCCCCAACGACATGCGGATTACCAGCCATCATGGCAGCGGCAACGCGAGCAATGATGCAACTGTCCCGGCGATCGCCTGGAACAGCAATCTGAATGAATTCGCGGTTGCCTACCAGGGCAATTTCACGAGTGGCGTGACCAGCGACCGCGAGATCTATGTGCAGCGCGTCAGTCCGGCCTGCGCCCTGGTTGGCGGCCCGGTACGGGTGAGCTTTACCGGCACGGACGGCGATACCGCGCCCAATTCGACCGACCCCGCCATCGTCTATAACGCGGTCGCCGATGAGTATCTGGTGGCCTGGGAAGGCGACCCGCAAACCGATGGCATGGTCGACAATGAGCTGGAAATCTGGGCCCAGCGGCTTGCCGCTGCCGACTTGAGCGCCGTCGGGTCGGTGATTCGGGTTAGCGAACAAGGTGGCACCGGCGACGGAGCGATCGACGCCTTCGGCCCGCCGGATATCGCCTGGAATCCGGCGGCCAACGAGTACCTGGTGGTCTGGCGCGGTGAACGCGTCGACAGCGAGGACGAAATCTTCGGCCAGCGCCTCGACAGCAGCGGTGGCGATCTGGGCACCGACTTTCGTATCTCGAACCAGGGCACGGATGGCGACACCACAATTGATGCCCTGGATCCCGCCGTCGCCTACAACGCCATGGAGGATGAATTCCTGGTGGTCTGGGAAGGCCGGGTCAGCAGCAACGAAGAGGAAATATTCGGCCAGCGCTTGAGCGCAGCCGGCGCCGAAATCGGCGGTGATTTCGCGATTTCGGTGAATGCGACGCCGGGCAATGGCTTTATTGACGCGGTCAATCCGGATGTCTTGTGGCGCGCGGTACCCAATCAATGGGTCGTGGTGTGGCAAGGCGATACGGCCACTGCCGGGGAGGAAGAAATCTTCCTGCAGGAACTGGACAACGTCGGCGCACTGATCGGTACGGCGACCCGGATCACCCATCAGGGCACCGATGGCAGCGCCGCCTATCAGGCGCAGAACCCGGCCTCCGCCTACGGCGATACCCTGGATGAAGTCCTCGTGGCCTACGAGGCCGACGACGATACCGGCACCCGCGTTGACGGCGAAGAGGAAATCCACGCTCAGTTCTGGGGTGATCTGCCACGTCTGCCGGACCTGACGCCTGATCCCTTCGGTTTCCTTGATCCCAGCGATGTCAGCACCAGCACCGTGGTGGAATCCAATACCTATGCGATCACCGGACTGGCCGGTTGCGCGCCGCTGGCGGTGAGCGGCATGGGCGGCGGCAG
>JBFIIN010000142.1:0-8506 GCA_041601225.1 Oceanococcus sp. | reverse complement strand
GCTGGTGCCTGGCGCTCAAGCCGCTGGCCTGCCACATTGGTTTGAAGCATGTGGGTCCGGGCTTCTCGCGCATCGGCGAATTTCATGATGTTGGCATCGATCATCTCAAGCTCGATGCATCCCTGGTGCGCGACATTGATACGCGCGTGGGCAATCAGGCATTTCTGCGCGGGGTCTGCATGGTGGCGCATTCGGTGGGTCTTCTGGCACTCGCCGAGGGCGTCAATACTGCAGCCGAGCGGGCGCAGCTGATTGCGTTGGGATTCGACGGATTTACGGGGCCGGAAATTCGCCAGGCACTCAGATAACGCTGTCGTCGTCCCCGATCAGCTGCAGTCCGCGCAAGGAATCGCGCAGACTGCGGCGTTCAAGAAGTTTGGCCTGGGCGGCATCGGGTAAATCGGTAAAACGCAGCAGGTCATTTTTGATCAGCAGATCGATGAGATCTTCGAGCACACGGGTCAACGGCAGGTCCGATTCAGCCAATGCATCGCCCTGGCTGCCCAGGACCTTTGCGAATTCATTGAGTTCAGGCGCGGTCGGGGCCAGCGACTCGGCATGCTGCGCGTCGGCAATGAGACTCACCGACTGAACCCGCCCGTGCGCATCACGGCGCACATAGACCTCAGCTTGCAAATCCGGTTTGGGGCTTTCGTCCACCATGCAGCAAGTTTAATCGGTAATGAGATTGCCGTTGCCCAGCAAGTCCTGAATGATCTGGCTGTCGTTGGCCAGGGCGCCGCCGGCGCTGAGATCAACGCCTTCCAGAATGATTCTCTGATCGACCAGGTCAGAATCGTAGCCGCCGGCGAAGCCACCGATGGAACTGATCTGCAATACCGAGGCGTCCCCACTGATCTCAACATGCAAATAATTTGTAAGATTGCCAGGATTCTCGCCTTGCAGCAGGTCGGACAACTCCAGTACGTCACCACCGCTGCCGTTGTCGAAATCTTCAACCGTATCGACCGCTGGCGTACCGGGGTCGCCGCGGTCGGCCAGATTCCAGACCAGCGTGTCGGCACCGATACCGCCACCGAGCAGATCGTCGCCGGGCCCGCCCGTGAGGGCGTCATTGCCCTCGCTGCCCAGCAACTGATCGTTGCCGGCTCCACCGTCCAGAGAGTCGTTGTCGCCGTCGCCGAGCAGGCGGTCCGCGCCGCCCTCGCCGCTGACTATGTCATCGCCGGCGCGGGACATGATCAGATCCGGCCCGTCGTCGCCGCTGAGCACATCCGCGTCATCGGTTCCGGATTGCACGTTGGTACGCTCGACGTCAACCATTACACTGGATGAAGCCGTGTCGCCATCGCCGTCAATCACCGTATAGTCGAAAATTTCGGTCGCTGAACTGGCAACCGAGTCCGGGCCCGCATAGCTATAGTGGCCGTCGTCCAGATCGATCTCGAAGGTCCCGCCCAGGGCGGTTGCGATGACCAGGGTCTGGGTGGCCGCATCGAAGCTGCCGTTGTCCGGTCCGCCACTTACGCTCACCGAGCCGCCGCCGGAGGGATCGTAGTGGTAAGTTGTGCCTTGCGCCGTCACCGACTGGATGTAGCCGCCGTCAGCGCCGATGCCGGTTGTTTCGCCGTTCATCACGGTACTGAGCAACTCACCACTGACGGGGTCTGGTACCGTTCCGAGCAAGGTGGACTCCAGCTGATTGAAATCGGTGACCAGAATCGCGTCCGTGTTGGTGCCGCTCTGGCCATCGTAGGCAATCGGGTCGAGATTGCTCTGGTCGACACCGGTGCCCATGCCCAGGGCGTAGGAATGAATCAGGTTTGACTCGAGGAACTCTATCCATTCCGCTTCTTCGCTGGCATTGATGCCGGCGCTGTCCGAGGGCCGGTTTGGCCGGCCGTCGGATAGGAAGTAGACGACGTTTTGCGCGTTACTCAGGGCGCCGGAGCTGCCAAACGCCGTTTGCGCCGTATCCAGGGCAGCGTCGTAGTTCGTGGTCCCTCCCGAAGACAGGGCGGCAAGCTGGGCGCGCGCGGTGTCGACGTCAGTCCATCCCGATCCTATGGCGGTTGCGCCCGAGGAGAAGCTGACGATGCGGACCGCAACGCCGCCAAAATCATCATAGCCGTCCAGGACCGAGTTCAGTGAGGCGATGGCCGTTTGCAAGCGGGTCTCACCGTTGATGCCGTCACCGGTGCCCATACTCCCGGACACGTCGATAATGAGCAGCAAGTTGGTGTCCAGCAGGCCCATTTGATGTTGGTCTGGGGCGGCGTGGGGTGCGTCGTCCTCCACCGTAATTGTCAACAGTCCGGTGTCGCTCGTCGTTCCATCGCTGGCGACGATCCCGAATTCCAGGGTCAGCGTGTCTTCGCTGCTGGTGTCTGGGTGGTCGATCGGCGCGGTCAGGCTCAGTGTGTAATCGCCATTGGAATCGATGGTCAATGTGGCGACCGGGGTGCCGGCGACGCTGCCCGTCAGGGTATTGGTCCCCGAACCCGACCAGGTCACCGTTTCACCGCCGGAACTCACTGGACTTGTGGGCGCGGTCAGGACGATGGAGCTGATCGGGTCACCATCGGCATCCTCGATGTTGACGTGTCCGGTAATGACGTTTGCATCGGTTGTATCGATAGTCCCCTGCGTATCCGCGAGGCCATTGGGCAGGCCCTCCTCGGAGACGTTGTTGGTGGTGTCGGTAACCTGTGGACCGTCATTCTCGGGCGTGACGTTGATCGACACGGTGGCGCTGGCGGTATCGTCGCCATCGCTGATGGTGTAGCTGAATTCCACCGGCCCGTTGAAATTGGGATTGGGCGTGAAGGTCAGCGTGCCATCGGCATTCAGCGCAACGGTGCCCTCGGTGATGGTGACCGGGCTGCCGACGCTGATGGCCTGGCCATCCACTTCGATGACCGACAGCGGATCGCCATCGGGATCGGAATCATTGTCCAGCACCGCGATGGTGACCGGGGTGTCTTCGGGCGTGGCGCCGGTGTCGGCGACCGCGATGGGGACATCGTTGCTGCCGGTGACGGTGACGGTCAGCGTGGTGCTGTCGGTGGCGCTGCCGTCGCTGACGGTATAGCTGAAGACATCGATGCCGGTTTCGCCATCGTCCAGGGCCTGGGCCGCGGCATTGGGGCTGTAGCTGTAGCTGCCGTCGGCATTGAGGGTGAGCACGCCATAGTCGCCGGCCAGGGCGTTGCCCACCGTGCCGACGGTGGCGCCGAAGGCGACCGCGGAGACGGCGAGGGTATCGCCGTCCAGGTCGGTGTCGGCCTGCTCGCCGGCATTGGGGGCGGTGATGACATTGCCGCTGATGCTGGCATCGTCCTCACCGATATCCCGGGCATCGGGATTGGCGACCGGGGCATCATTGATCGGCGTTACAGTGACGACCACCGTTGCCGTGCTGGTATTGCCAGCCGGATCACTGATTGTGTAGCTGAAACTGTCGGTGCCGTTGAAATCGGGGTTCGGGGTATAAATCGGCAGCCCGCTCTGCGGATCGAGCGACACACTGCCGTTATTGCCCTGGGTCACGCCGGTAATCGTCAAGGAGTCGCCATTGGGGTCCGTGTCGTTTGTCAGCACATCAATGAGTAACGGCGTATCTTCATCGGTGCTGACAAAATCGGCGGCCGCAGCCGGCGCACGCTGACTGTCGTCGGATTCAGGACTGGTCGACGCACCCAGTTTCGCATTGGCGAATTCGTAGTCGTTGCCGGACACGGCTTCGGTGATCCGCAGCAAGCGCACGAAACTGCTGCCGTCGCCGCCATCCCCAGCTCCGCCTGGGCCGGCTGCTGTCGCCTCCAGCAATTGTTCGAATTCGCCGCCGCCCAGTATGGTGGCGATGAGATCGTCTGCTGTTTCCGGCTGCAGTTCGGCCTCATCGATACTGGGGCGCAGAGCCTCAACCAGCTCGCCGGTCAGGGTAACGGTGCGGTTGCCGTCTATGGTCAGCCGCTCATTGTCGGCAAAGGCAAGTTCGACCTGTGCATCTCTTGCAGTCAGCACAACCTCTCCAGCCGCAAGCCGGTCACCGACCCGTAGCGTGCGGACCTGGCCGTGCTCGCTACGCGCGACAACCTGGCCGGAAACGGTAACGACAACAGCGAGAGCGGTAGACGTGGCCATGAGATCATCCTGGTTTGCGAGCGGCGGGGCGCCCGGCTGGCGCAATTGTTGAGGAGTCCACGCTAAGTGCGATTGCGCGCCGACGCTATTGGACTTTGGTACAGGTTGGCCCTAGGCGACCTGCTCACGGCTCTGGGGATCGCGGCCCACGCGCAAGGCCAGCTGGAGTCGATCGCGAACTTCGAGCTTCTGAAAGATTGCGGCCAGATGGGCCTTGACCGTCCGCTCGGTAATCCCCAGGTGGCGAGCTATTTCCTTGTTGGCGTCGCCGTTGGCAATGCAGCGGGCTACCGCCTGTTCGCGGCTGGTGAGAAGAGCAAGGCATGATTCGTCAGGGTTGGGGCTTGGGCCTTGAAATTGTTGTACGGCCAGGGCGGCACGTTGCATCAGGTCGGGTCCGATCCATAGCCCGCCATGCTGCACCACGATGCCGACTTCACGTAGCATCTGGGTGGTGGCCAGGGCGTGACAGTAGGCGCGGGCGCCGAGCTCAAACGCGGCCAGTGCCTCTTTGGAATCCGGCTGCAGGGACAGGACGACCAAGCGCCGGTCTGGATGGTCCCGCGCCAGCCCACGGAGCGTCGACAGGCGCAGACCGCAACACCAAAGTAGATCAGCAGAGGTCGAGCTCGCCAATTGCACGCTTGCGGCAAAGCGGGCCTGGGGAAAGGCCTCCTGCCAACGGCCCATGGGGCGACCGTCCGGCGTGATGAACAGATGGCTACTCATCGCTCAGTCAGGGCATGAGCTTTGGCACGCAGTACGGGCTTGAGCAAATAGTCGAGCACCGTTTTCTTGCCGGTCAGTACATCGACCTGGGCCACCATCCCGGGAATGATGGGCAGACCCTCCCCCAGCGTGGCTTCATTGGTGCGTACGCGAATCAGAAAGTAGGCAATGCCTTGCTCATCAATCACGCTATCCGCGCTGATATGCTCCACTACAGCGTCGAGTGCCCCGTAGATTGCGAAATCGTAGGCAGTGAATTTAACAACCGCTTTCTGATTGGGCCGCAAAAACGCGATATCGCGGGGCTGCACCCGTGCCTCGAGTAACAGGGCGTCGTCCAGCGGCACAATTTCCACCAATGGCTGGCCTGGCTGTACCACCGCACCGGCGGTATTCACCAGCACGCGTTTGATCGTGCCCCGCACGGGCGAGCGGACTTCCGCCTGAGCGACGCGGTCGGCCAGTGCAGTCTGGCTTTCGCCCAGGCTTTCCAGGCGGGCGAGCGTGTCGGAGAGCTGGTTTTCCCACTGATTGCGAAGGGCGAGTTCGACTTCCTCGATCTTGCGTTCGGACTCAATAATGGCCGATTGCAAGCGCAGGATGCGGGCGATTGCCTGGTCGCGCTCACCTGTCAGGCGCGAAACTTCGCGCTCCAAGCGCAGAACCTCTACCTCCGAGACGGCGCCGGAGCTGACCAGAGGGCGCGTCACCGCAAGCTCCTGAGCCGCCAGTTCCAGGCCGCGTTTCGCCTGGTCACGGCGCGCTCGTGCTTCCTGCGCTTCGCGCTGACGCTGGTCACGCTGTTCTCTGGCGATCGCAACTTGCGCGTCGCGTTCCTCAAGGCTGGAAATATACAGGCGCTGTTGGTGGGTCACTATGGTCGGCACGCGATCTATGGCCTCCTGCGGCGGCTCGTAGGGCGCGCCCTTGGTCAGGGCCTGCAGGCGCGCTGCTTTCGCGGTCAAGGCCAGAAATTCGGCCCGGTTTTCGCGGAGATTGGAGATGAATCGGGTCGGATCGATACGGAGCAGGATGGTGCCTGCGGTCACGACCTGGCCTTCGTGAACCAGCATGTCTTCGATGATTCCGCCATCGACGGCCTGGGCAATCTGCAGCTGGGAGGAGGGAATCACCCGGCCCTCGCCGCGGGTGACCTCATCGACCTCGGCCACCCGGGCCCAGGCGAGCAAGCTGAGAACGACTGCGGCCGCCATCCACAGAATTCGCCGCGCCCGCAGAGGCCGCTGTTCCTGCATGGACCATTGTGCGTCGCCCACCCAGTCGCTGAGGTCCTCGGGCGGTCCTGGGACCAGCCGCTGTAACAAAGACCCACCCGTTGTGGGGCGCGGCGTGCCGGCCGATTCCGGATTGATCTGGATGGCGCTCATCAGGCCGCCTTGCCGATCCGACCGAGCCGCAGAGCGGCAATAACCTTGTCCTTGGGGCCGTCGGCCACGATTTTGCCGCCATCGATCACGATGATTCTGTCCACAAGCTCCAGCAGCGATTGGCGATGGGTAATCAACAGCAGGGTCTTGTTCGTGACGAACTGAGACAGACTGGTCTTGACCGCTTCCTCACTCGCGTGATCCATGGAGCCGGTGGGTTCGTCCATCAGCAAAATCGGTGGATCGGCGATGGCGGCTCGGGCTATCGCAACGCCCTGGCGCTGGCCACCGGACAGAGATTCGCCACGTTCACCCACCAGCAGATCGAAACCTCGGGGATGGGCGTTAATGAAATCCGTAATGCCGCTGATCCGCGCGGCGTTTATGACCGCTCGGTCATCGGCGGTCGGATGGCCGATGGTCAGATTCTCCCGCATGGTCCCGTAAAAGAGGCTGACGTCCTGCGGCACATAGCCGATTTGTCGGCGCAGTTCCGCAGGGTCGAGCTGGCGCAAATCCACGCCGTCCACCAGGACCGCGCCCGATTGCGGCGGGTACAGCCCCAGCAATAGCTTCAAAATCGTAGTTTTGCCTGAGCCGACGCGGCCCAGAAAGGCCACTCGCTCGCCGGCTTTTATCGCGAAGCTCAGGCCACGCAGGCAGGCCGAGTCTTCGCCGGGGTAGCTAAAGCTCACGTCGCGCATTTGCAGTGCCCCACCAAGATTCGGGCGCGAGACAAAGCTGGCATCAGTCGGCCTTTCCACCGGCTTGTGCATGATGCCGTTCAGCGATTCCAGGGCCGTGCGGGCTTGCTGATAATGGGTCATCAGACCCGCGACCTGGCCCAGCGGGGACATGGCCCGAGACGACAGCATCATGGCCGCGATCAGGCCGCCCATGCTCAGAGCGCTGTCACTGATCAGGTATACACCGATCACGATCACGCAAACATTCGTGACCTGTTGCACCCACAAAGCGACGTGCAGGCTGGTAGTGGCCAGGATCCGCAGGCGTACGCCAATGCGGGCCAGAAAAGCCACCGATTGTTCCCATTTGCGCTGCATCACGCCCTCCGCGCCCAGGACTTTGAGCGTTTCCAGGCCGACCAGCGTTTCGATCAGGGTTGCGTTGCGCTGGGCCGCGGCGCGATAGCTGGTCTCGGTGAGCCCATGCAAACGGCCCTGGATCAGCAGCGAATAGCAAAGAATCAGCGCCATGCCGACCAACAGCGGGATCGCCAGTGGCCAGGCGATCCAACCGATCACCAACACGAAGATCATGGCAAAGGGCAGATCGATCAGGGTCGTGACTGAGGCCGACGTAATGAAATCACGGACCATTTCGAAGGCACGCAAATTCGAGGCGAAAGATCCGGCCGACAGGGGCTTGTCGGCCAGTCGCAGGCCCAGCACCTGTGCCATGATCCGCCCGGACAGCTTGATGTCGACCCGATTGCTGGCCAAATCGATGAAATAGGCACGCAGGCTGCGCAATCCCAGATCACCAAGCAGCACAATGATGACGCCCAGGGCCAGCACCCACAGGGTTTCGGTGGCCCGATTGGGAACCACCCGGTCGTAGACATTCATCACGAACAGGGGCATGGCGACGGCAAACAAATTGATAAGAAACGCGGCAAGCAATACGTCGCGGTAGAGCGCACGGTTCTCGCCCAGGACGCTCCAGAACCAATGCCGTGCACGCACTTTGCTCACTTCAGGCGTGCGGGCATCAAATCGGAAGTCTGGGCGCAGGATGATGGCGTGCCGCGCATAGCGGCTGTCGAGTTCCGCTCGAGCGACCCGCACCGGCTTGCTGGCGGTATCGCCGAAATGCACCGTGGCTTCATCGCCATCGACAGCGCTGAGGACGCAGGCGCTCTGGTCCTTGAGCACCAGTATGCATGGGAACAGCCCATGATCCAGCGCTTGCCAGGATATCCTGACGGCATGTGCCTGCAAGCCCACACGCTGGGCCGCGCGTATGGTGAGACTGGGAGTGAGGCGGCCGTTGACCAGCGGCAGGCCGGCGATTGCACCGCTGGGGTTCAAGGCGCGGCCATGGAGGCGGGCAATCAGGCCCAAACAGGCGAGCAGTGGATCAAGCTCTGAGCTATTGCTCGGGCTGTCGGCCCGGCTCCTGGCAGGGGGCGGGCCGGTGCCAGCAGCATGGGCCAAATTGTCTGACTGGTGTTCGGTCACGGACCCTGCGCTCTGGACGAGATTGCGAATCCGCATGATTCCTGTCGAGCGGGCAAGAAAATGTGAGCAATCCGTGGCCTG
>JBFIIN010000141.1:0-8514 GCA_041601225.1 Oceanococcus sp. | reverse complement strand
CGACGGCATTGCCGGTGAACAGTTCGCCCTGCCCGAAGCGGTCGATGCCCTGCGCGCCATTCGCAGGCGTGCCGGCTCACTGCGGGATGTCGTGGTCGCCGGGGCCGACCCGGCCAATCTGGTCGGCTTATTGTTGCCGGGGGCGCGCGTCAGCGCCACGCCGGGCAATCGGATCGTGTACCGCGACGGCCTGGCCGTGGCATTCCTGGTGAACGGTGAATTCCGCTATGTGCCAGAGCTGGATGTTGTCGCGCAAGCCCAGATGCGGGCCGTGCTCACGGCTTCCTCGGCGCCCCGGCGGCGGCGTTCCTGAAGCCCATGCGCGGAGAAAAATGGATGAAAGTCGGGACGGGGAGCGCCGGCTTGCGCTTTCCGACCAGCCCAACAGAAGGGGAGGATGAGCATGAGCGAACAGATGCGGGAACAGGTGTCCGAAGCCGAATGGCAGGCGCGGGTTGATCTGGCCGCGGCCTATCGTCTGGTGGCGATGTTTGGCTGGGACGACCTGGTATTTACCCACCTGTCGGTGCGAATTCCGGGTCCGGCGCATCACGTCCTGATCAACCCCTACGGGATGCTGTTCGAGGAGATCACCGCGTCCTCGCTGGTCAAGGTTGGTCTGGATGGACAGAAAGTCATGGATTCGCCCTATCCCGTGAATCCGGCGGGTTTCACGATTCACAGTGCAGTGCACGCGGCGCGTGAAGATGCCCTCTGCGTCATGCACACCCACTCGATCAATGGCGTGGCGGTCTCCGCGCAGGCCGATGGGGTGCTGCCAATTTCCCAACAGTCGCTGTTCGTCCTTTCGTCACTGGGCTATCACCAATATGAGGGTGTGGCCTTGAACGCGGAGGAAAAGCCGCGGCTGGTCGCTGACCTGGGCAGCAACAACTTTCTAATGCTGCGCAATCACGGCTTGCTCACGGTGGGCGGCAGCTGTGCCGATGCCTTTCTTTTCATGTACTTGTTTGAGGCGGCCTGCATGATTCAGGTCCGCGCTTTGGCTGGTGGCAAGGAAATGAGCTTGGTGCACCAGGCCCTGGTCGATGGGATCCAGGCCCAGGCCGATCAAGTGACGCGCGGTCTGGGTGGCGCCTTGGCCTGGCCCGGACTGCTGCGCAGACTGGATCGACAAAACCCTGGCTATGCGGAATAGAGCCGGGATTTCAGAACAGCGGGAGGCTGGTTAAGATAGGGCCATACTCGGCGGCGGCAGCCATGTTCAGACCTCATCTTTTGCTGGCAGCGATCCTGTCGTTGTTAAGCGTCGACCTGCAGGCGCAGAGTTTGCCCCCGAAGGGCTCGGGCTCAGAGCTGAGGGTCCTGTATTTTACGGCCGCCGCGTGTGCGGTCTGTCGCGAGTTTGAAGCCGCCGCGCTCAGCGACCCCTGGCTCAACGCGCAGCGCCGTCGCTTGAATTGGCGGACCATCAACCTGGACCGATTCCCGCAACTGGCCCGTCGGTGGCAGATTCAGGGCGTGCCGGAGCTCCTGGTTATCGATCAGGATGGGGATGTCCGCGGACGTTTCAAAGGCGTGGTCGCAACTGCCGAGCTGAGTGCCGGGCTGTCGCGCTTGCTGGATGTCCCTTCATCAACGACCCGCCGGACAGTCAGCGCCAGCCGGGCTCAACGGGTGCCTCCGGACTACCGGAGCGGTTTGAACTGTTGGTCGCAGGCGGGCTACGGGCCGTTTCCGGTGGAATCCCAGGCCACTTTTCAGGCACTTCGCCTGAGTCCCGTGCCGCGTTCGGCCAGCGTCCTGGCGCCGGGTTTCGGCGAGCTGCGCCTGGGCGGGACCATGGTCAACGAATGGGCCGCGGACAACGATGAAGGCGTGCCACAGGGCGATCCGGGGCAGTTTCAAGTGGACTACGAGGCCCTGCAAAGCCGTGTATCGCTGCGTGTGGGTTTGGTTCGTGGCCTGGAACTGGAAGCCGCGTTCCACAATCGCCAGCGTTTCGGCGGGCGGATGGATTCCGCCGTGGACGGTTTTCATGAACTGTTCAATTTGGCTGACAACGGGCGTGAGTATTCCGAGCCGGATCAAGTCGCCTTGATTCTGCGGCCAGCGGGGGAGCCCGCGGTGGAGATCGACAGCAAAGGCAGCTATGCCCAGGATCTGACTCTGAGCCTGCGGCGGGTCCTGAGCTGCGGTGATGCCAAGTGGCCCGCGCTTACGCTTTCGGGCACCGCCCGCATTCGTACGGAGGACGACGGCTTGCTAGCGGGCGGCGATGTGGATGCCGGGGTGAGCGTTGAACTGGCCAAGCGCCAGGGCGATTTTCATCTGCACCTCAATGTGTCGTACATCCGCTTTGGCGCGGACAGCCTGCGCGGCATTGCCTTACAGGACGCACAATTGGGCGCCCTGGGCGCGGTGGAATGGCGTTTCGCGCGCTTTCACTCCGCGATCTTCCAGTGGCTCTATACCGATGGCGCGGCGAAACATTTCAAGCCCTTTGCCAATTCCGCGCATGAACTGGTGTTTGGCTGGCGCGGCCAGCTCAGCGATCAACTGTTCATGGAACTGGCGGGCATCGAGAATATTGTCACGCTCAACAACAGCGCGGATGTGGGTGGCCACCTTGCATTCAGCTGGCGCTGGTAGGGGCGCTACGCCGTATGGGCGAGTTCGCGCGCGCGGCATAGGCTACACTCCGCCGCAGTGTTGGGAGCGAGGAAAATATGAAACTCATAACTGCAGTAATCAAACCCTTTCGGATGGACGATGTGCGTGAGGCCCTGTCGGATGTCGGCGTGCAGGGCATGACCGTATCCGAAGTCAAAGGGTTTGGGCGTCAGAAGGGCCACACCGAATTGTATCGGGGTGCGGAGTACGTTGTGGACTTCTTGCCCAAGAGCAAGATTGAGATGGTGGTTGGCGATGAGCAGGTGGATGTTGCGATCGAGGCGATTACCAAGGCGGCCAAGACCGGCAAAATCGGCGACGGCAAGATCTTTGTCACCAATGTCGAGCAGGTCATCCGGATTCGCACCGGTGAAACTGGGGTAGAGGCCGTATAAGGCCCGCCATCGGCCGCCGGTACGGCGGCCTCTTGTGCAGACGAAATTCGGTCCCGCCGGCGGTCAACGCTGAGCGGGCAGGGGGATAACAGTGAAACATGTGACAAAATTGGGCGCGCTGGCTCTGGCCGTCGCCCCGGGGACGGTTTTTGCGCAGGAGATATCGGCCGGTGATACGGCCTGGATCCTGAGTTCCACGGCGCTGGTGTTGTTCATGACCTTGCCGGGTCTGGCGTTGTTCTACGCCGGTCTGGTCCGCAATCGCAACGTGCTGTCGGTCCTGATGCAATGCTTCGCGATCGCCGGCGTGGTGACTTTGCTGTGGGTTACGGTGGGTTACAGCCTGGCCTTTTCCGGCGGGAACGCCTGGATCGGAGATCTGCAGCGCGTCATGCTGGGCGGCATGACCCGCGAGACGGCCAGCGGGACCATACCCGAATCGCTGTTCGCGATGTTCCAGCTGACCTTCGCGATCATCACGCCCGCCCTGATTATCGGCGGCTTTGCCGAGCGCATGCGCTTTTCGGCGGTATTGACTTTCAGCGCGCTCTGGTTGCTGGTGGTCTACGCGCCGATCACTCATTGGGTGTGGGGCGGTGGCTGGCTCGGCAGCATGGGCCTGCTGGATTTTGCAGGCGGCACGGTGGTCCACATCACCGCCGGTGTCGCGGCGCTGGTCGTGGCCGTCGTGCTCGGCAAGCGCGAGGGCTTCCCCAAGACCCCGATGTTGCCGCACAACATGACCATGTCGGTCACCGGCGCCGGGATGCTCTGGGTGGGCTGGTTCGGATTCAACGGCGGCAGCGCCCTGGCGGCCGATGGCAATGCGGCAATGGCCGTGCTGGTCACCCATATCTCCGCCTCGGCGGGTTCCCTGATGTGGGTGCTCTGCGAGAAAGTGAAGTATGGCAAACCCAGCGTGCTGGGCATCGTGACCGGCATGGTGGCCGGCCTTGGCACCATTACCCCGGCCTCCGGTTTCGTCGGGCCAGGCGGTGCGCTGATTATCGGCCTGCTCGCCGGTTTCGTCTGTTTCAACGCCACCCAGTTCATCAAACGCAAGTTGCAGATCGATGATTCCCTGGACGTGTTTCCCGTGCACGGTGTCGGTGGCATGCTGGGCACGACCCTGGCCGGCGTATTCGCGTCAACCCAGCTGGGCGTGTTCTCCGGCTATGGCTTTGCCGAGGACATCGAGACCATGGGCAGACAGGTCGGCGTGCAACTGGTCGGTGTCGGCGCCACGGTCGCCTACACGGCCGTTGCCACCTTCGTCATACTCAAGCTGGTTGGTCTGGTGACCGCACTGCGCGTCGACTCGGAGACCGAGACCCGCGGTCTGGATCTGTCCGAACACGACGAACGCGGCTACAACCTGTAACTCAGGGCGGGACCGGGCATTCAGGCCCGGTCCCGCGTTGCTGGCTGCCGAGTTACTGCCGTTGTTCGTGTTGCAGCAAAAAGGTCTTGGCATCCAGGCCTGCGGCGAATCCGGTGAGCTTGCCTCTGCTGCCGATGACCCGATGACAGGGTATGACGATGGGCAATGGATTGCGCGCGCAGGCCCCACCCACCGCGCGTGCTGCGTTCGGGCGCCCCAATTCGCGCGCGAGCGCGCCATAAGTCGAGGTCTGGCCAAAGCGGATGCGCCGCATGGCGGTCAGGACCTGGGCGTGAAAGTCCGTGATCTGCGGGTCCAACTGCAGCGTGAAATCGCGCAATTCCCCGGCGAAATATTCGCGTAGCTGATGCGTTGCAGACTCGAAGCCAGAATCTTCGCGGATCCAGGCTGCGGGCCGGGGTGCGGGCTGACCTTGCCGGGCGAACAGAATGTGCTGCAAGCCGGCTGCGCGGCCTGCCAGGGTCAGCGGCCCCAGCGGCGAATCGATGATGCGGTATCGCATGGGAGTCCTCATGGTTTGAATGCGCCCGCGGTGCGCCAGAGCGCCAGGGCCGCGTATGCGCGCCAGGGCCGCCAGGCCGCGGAGCGAATCTCGAGTTCGCGGGCGCTCAGGGGCTGGCCCCCGGCGGCGCAATGCCGGCGCAGCACGATATCGCCAGCGGGGAAGGCGTCCGGGTCGCGCAGGCCGCGCATACGGATGTAGGCGATGGTCCAGGGCCCGATGCCGGCAATCCCACTCAGGCGGGTGCAAAAGTCGGCAAGATCATGGCGCGCGGCCGGCAGTTCGCCGCTGGCAAAGCGGGCGCCGAGCTCCCGCAGGCATTGCGCGCGCCGCCGGGGCAGGCCCAGTTCTTCGATGGGCGCGGTTGCCAGCGCCTGCGGACCGGGGAACAGCCGCAGCCCGGCACCATCGGCTGTCGTAACGGCAGGCCCGAAGCGCCGGGCCAGGCGGCTGGCGAGGCCACTTGCGGCTGCGACGGTGATTTGCTGCCCCAGCACCGCGCGGACGCACAGCTCGAACAGATCCCAGGCGCCCGGCACGCGCAGGCCAGGCGCGCCGCGCAGGGCCGGCGCCAGGGCGGCGTCCCGGTTCAGACCTTCCCGGATGTCCTCCGGTAGGGCATCCAGATCAAACATCTGCCGGCAGCGTGCGGCCACCGGGTACAGAACCCGGGGGTCGGGATGTTGAATGCGCAGTTGCACAACCCCAGTGCGTGGCTCATGGCCGAGCGTGAAATCACCCACCTGCCCAAACATCTCGAAGCTGCGCTGATAAGTCGTTCCGTCAATCCGCTCGACATCGGACAGCGCCCGGGCCTGGAAAAAGGCCAGCAGCCCGGCCCAGTCGAAGGGGGGGCGGTAGCGCAGGGCCAGACGGAAGCCGGGGTCGGGTGCAGGCTGGCGCTTGCGCAGCGCGCTGGGTGCGCGGCCGTAAGTGGCGCGGATCGCCGCATTGAATCGACGCTGGCTGCCATAGCCCGCCGCGCCGGCAATCAGCCTCAATGGTAGCGGGCTGTCGGTGATGAGCCGCTTGGCGAACAGCAGCCGGCGGGTCTGAATCACCCGGCTGGGACTGGTGCCGACATGTGCGGCAAACAGGCGTCGCAAATGCCGTTCGCTGACCCCCAGCCTGGCCGCGATTCCCCGGCTGCTCAGGCCCAGGTCCGACTCGACCATCTGCAGGGCGGCCTGCACCAGGGGGGGCTGCCAGGGCCAGTGCGGGCTGTCCGGGGCTAGTTCCGGACGGCAGCGCAAGCAGGGCCGGTAGCCCGCTTCGCTGGCCGCGGCGGCGTCGGGAAAAAAGCGGACGTTTTCGGGCTTGGGCAGACGCACCGGGCAGACGGGTCGGCAAAATACCCCGGTGCTGCGCACGCCGATGAAAAAGCGTCCGTCAAAACGGGGGTCCCGGCTCAGTCGGGCCTGTTCGCAGACCGCCGGATCCAATTGAGCTGAGCTGTCCATGGCCGGAACTTTACCCTCGTCCGTCGGCCCAGGTTGGCCGTTTGCGGACATGGTGCATCGGCGGCGGCGTGGACCGGAGCCTGAGCCGCTCAGAGGCCGGGCGCGCTGCCCGTTGTCGCGGACCCGCCAAGTTCGCGCATCACGCGCGCGGAATGATCGTCGGCCGGGAAGAAGCTTTCGACGCGCAGTTCGTCGGCGGTTACGTCCTGCGCGGTGCCGAAGGTCGTGATCGTGGAAAACATGGCCAGGCGCAGATCGCCTTTGCGCAGGCGCATGGTGAGCAGGGGCGAGGCATCCACGCCATAATCCGGAAACCGCCAGCGTGCGGGCATGTCCGGATAGCCCATGATCTCGTCCAGCAGTTCGGCAATCGCGGGATGCGCGATGGCTTCGCGGTGCGTGCGGTTGATTACGTGCGCGGCGAACTCGTCAAAGTTTTCGATGTAGGGTCGCAATCCTGCTGGGTGAAAGCTCAATTTCAGCACGTTTGGCCGGCCATCCGGGCAGACCTGGCGCCATACCTGCGCCATGTCTCCGAGCAGCGTGAACAGTCTGGGCAGCGCCGCGTTGGCCGTGACGAGAGTCCAGTTGCGGTCAACCACGACGGCCGGATACGGCTCGTGATGATTGAGCAGCAGCTCCAGGGCCTGGCGCACGGGTTTCATCTCGTCCTGGCTCAGGCCGCGCCAGGAAAACGCCGCATTGAAGCCCGCCGACGTCAGCAGATGGTTACGATCGCGCAAGGGCAGATCCAGGGCTGCGGAAAGTTGCAGCACCATCTGCCGGCTGGGCCTGGCGCGACCGGATTCCAGAAAGCTCAGATGCCGTTGAGAGACTTCCGAATCCAGGGACAGATCGAGCTGGCTCAAGCGGCGGCGCTTGCGCCAGTGGCGCAGCAGCGGCCCAAAGCCGCCGATGTCCCCGGCCAGGGCACTCATGGGTCGAGCCCGGCGCTGACATCAATGACCAGGGCCATCAGCATCAGGCCGGAGGCCACGATATCGATCCGCATGATCCGGCGCAGTTCGGCGTTGCAGTCCGCAATGGCGAGGCACAGGCTGACAAAGCTCAGCATGCTGAGCAGGCCAAACAGATAAGCCAGCGGGCGCAGCCCCGTGGCGGAGACTGCGGCCAGAATCAGGCCTCCGGTCAGGGCCAGAACCACCGCCCGGTGCGCGAGCAGGACGTGCAGGTTGGGTTCGTCGGCGCCGATGCCATACAGGCTGCCGAGGTGTCGGGCCGAGATCAGCCCGACGGCAGGCAAAGCGTTGATGACCCCCACAATCAGGAGCAGGCCGCTGGACAGCGTCGCCAGCATTATTGCCGGCGCCAGGTCCAATGCAGGGCCTTGCGGCCGTCCAGGGTGCTCGCCGATACCTGTAACTGCTCGCCCACGCGGCGATAGCTCAGGCGCTGTGGGAAGTCATGCTTCGGGTTTTCGAATTCCGCGTACTGCTCGTCCACGCGGGTCAGGTCGAATGAGGAGGCGGGGCGTCCGTTGGGTGCGGCCAGGTAGGTAATCCGCCCCTGTTGTTCGACGATCATGAGCTGTTCATATTCGGCGCTGCCCCGGCGCCGGTTGAGACCCGGCATGGGGCCTCCCGCGGCCTGCAGCCAGACTTCATCAAATTCGCCGTCCGACCAATGCCCGGCGAGCCAGGACAGATCCTCCAGCGACTGGGCGCCCAGCGTCAGGGGAATCCAGATACAGAGCCCAAAAATCCAGCGCATGCCATGCTCCAGGTACGACCTGAGGCGTATTGGAGCATGGCCGTTGCGGCAAAGCTATTACCTCCGAGGTAATTGAGCCGGGCCAGCGGTGGGGTCAATCTGGCGCCCTTCTCAGCCAGGGAGTGTCCCATGTCCGGTGGAAAAGTGTTGTTGATTGCCGTGTTTGCGGCTTTTGCCGCGTATTCGTCCTGGGTATTGCTGAACTTTGGCTATCTTGGTCTGTGGCAGGCTGCGCTGGTCAATGACGCCACGATTCAGGTGCTGGTCGACCTGGTCATCGTCTGCCTGTTGTTCTGCAACTGGATGGTAGCCGACGCGCGCCGCAGCGGGCGCAATCCCTGGCCCTTCGTGGGCCTGACTCTGGCCGCCGGCAGCTTCGGGCCGCTGCTG
>JBFIIN010000140.1:0-8548 GCA_041601225.1 Oceanococcus sp. | reverse complement strand
GGTCGGTCATGTCGGTCACCAGCACGTCGCCGGGCTGGACCCGCGACATTTCGCTGATGCCCTTTACGTTGCGAATGGCCCCTGCGCCGATCTTCTGACCGATGGCCCGACCTTCGACCAGAATGTCGCTGCGCCGGTCCAGGCGATAACGCTGCAGGATTCCCGATCCGGTCCGGCTTTTTACGGTTTCCGGACGGGCTTGCAAAATGTAAAGCTTGCCGTCGTCGCCGTCTTTGCCCCATTCAATATCCATGGGGCGTCCATAATGCGCCTCGATGGTCAGCGCCTGACGTCCCAGTTCCTCGGCTTCGGCATCGGTCAGGCTCAGGCGCTCGCGGTCCGCCGCGGTCACGTCCTGAAAATCGATCGTCTTGTTGTGTGAACGATTCTCGGTGTAGACCATCTGGGTTGCTTTGGCGCCGACATTGCGGCGCAGAATGGCGGGGCGGCCGCTGCGCAAATTTGGCTTGTACAAATAGAACTCGTCGGGATTGACCGCGCCCTGCACCACGGCTTCACCGAGTCCGTAGGCCGAGGTGATAAACACCACATCGTCGAACCCTGACTCGGTGTCGATGGTGAACATGACACCGCTGGCGCCTATGTCAGAGCGCACCATGCGTTGGATGCCGGCCGACAAGGCGACTTGCTCGTGGGCAAAGTTATGATGGACCCGGTAGGAAATGGCGCGATCGTTGTACAGCGAGGCAAAAACTTCGCGGATAGCCAGCATCACATTGCCGAGGCCGCGAACATTGAGGAAAGTTTCCTGCTGTCCGGCAAATGAAGCTTCCGGCAGATCCTCGGCGGTGGCCGATGAGCGTACGGCCACGCTGAGCTCGACATCTCCGGCCAGTTCCGCATAGGCGCTGGTTATCGCCGCTTCCAGCCGAGCTGGAAAAGGCTGATCCATGACCCAGCCGCGAATGTCCTTGCCGGTACGCACCAGGGCATCCACGTCGTCGGGGTCCAGGGCGGACAGGGCTTGGTGAATGCGGGCCGCCAGGCCCGCGTGATCCAGGAACTCACGGTACGCGGCCGCGGTGGTTGCGAAGCCGTTGGGGACGCTGACCCCGGCACTCGCCAGATTGGAAATCATCTCGCCGAGCGAGGCGTTCTTGCCGCCCACAACTTCGACATCGTCCATGCCGAGCTGCGCAAACCACAGAACGTACTTGTTATCCACGTGCTTCCCCTTGATGATGGCCGCTGCCGCCAAGCCGGCGGTTCAACCGAATGCGCCCGATCGTCCAATGACCTCGAAACGCCAAGTATTTTTCCTGTCCGATCGCACTGGAATCACCGCCGAAACCTTGGGAAACAGCCTGCTTTCCCAATTTGACGCCGTTGAGTTCCGTCGCACAACCCTCCCGTTTATCAATTCTCCAGACAAAGCGCGGGCGACCGTTGAATTCATTAATGTCGCGACCCAGGAGAAACAGCCGGCCATTATATTCAGCACCACGGTCAACGACGAAATCCGCGCCCTGCTGCGGCAGGCCAATGGGGTGTTTTTCGACCCATTTGATAGCTATCTTCCTCAGTTGGAGCAGGAACTTCAGGCCAAATCCGTCCATGTCGAAGGCCGGGCGCACGGCATGCCGGACCGGGGTCGGTACGAATCGCGCATCGACGCCATGAATTTCACCCTGCATCACGATGACGGACAGACCCAAAAGGGTCTTGAACGCGCCGATGTGATCCTGTTAGCCCCCTCGCGCTGCGGTAAGACGCCGACCTGCCTGTACATGGCGTTGCAGCATGGCCTGTTTTGCGCGAATTATCCGCTGACGGACGAGGAACTGGAAATCGGCAACCTGCCCGCGCATATCCTGAAGCACAAGGACAAACTCTATGGACTGACTTCGGATGCGGATCGTCTGCACCAGATTCGCAGTGAGCGGCGACCTGGCAGTCGGTACGCCTCCCTGGCCCAATGTGGGTTCGAATTGCGCCAGGCCGAACAACTTTACCGCCGCTTCTCCGTTCCCTGCCTGGATTCTTCGAACATGTCGATTGAGGAGATCGCCACGGTGATCATGCAGGACAAGGGTTTGCGGCGGGGGGGTCAATAAACAGTCGCCGGCTGAACTTTTTCCGATTTTGACCACCCAAGCCCAACTGGGGAGAAATCGGGCAGGGCATGCGACTGATTCGGTCCAGTGTCGACAACCCAGCCGCGATCGCAGCGGGCCTCGTGCTGTTGCTGCTGCTGGGTGGCCTCGCCTTGGCGCAAATCCCCATCCAGATGCTGCCGGAACTGGAGCGTCCGCAGTTCACCGTCAACACCGGCTGGCGCGCAGCGGCACCCGAAGAGGTTGAATCGATCATCATCGAACCGCAGGAGCGCGAGCTGCGGTTCATCAACCGTGTCGAGGAGATCACCTCATCCATTCAACGTGGTTTCGGCTCGATCAATCTCACCTTCGCGCTGGGTACCGACATGCAGCGCGCGATGCTGGATGTGCTCAGCGCGCTCAATCGCACGCCAGATCTGCCTGCCGATGCCAACGAGCCGCAGATCGACGGGGGCGGCGGCCGCAATGCGCCGTTCACCGCTTCGCTGTTGCTGGTGCCCATGCCGGGCAATCCCACCCGGGATATGGCCAGCTACCATTGGCTGGTCGAGGAGCTGATAGAACCCCGTCTGCGATAGCTGCCCGGTGTGGCGCAGGTCAGCCTGAATGGCCAGCGACCGCGCGAGCTGGAAATTCGATTCGATCCGCACCGGGCGGCCGCACTGGGCGTGCGAATCAGCGAGATTCGCGACACGGTGGCGCGCAGCAATGACGTATCCGGTGGGTTTGCGGATGTCGGTCGACGCCAGTACACGGTGCGGGTGGCCGGTCGTCTGGAGCCGGAGGAATTCGGTCAGCTGGTCGTGGCCTGGCGCGATGATGCGCCAATCTATCTGCATGACGTGGCCACCGTCAGCCGCCGCCTGTCGGACCGCTTCGGGTTCACCCTGCGCAACGGCCTGCCGGCCTATTACATCACCGTTGGCCGGCAGTACGGCGCGAACACGGTTGAACTGCTGGATGCCGTGAATGTGCTCATCGCCGAACTCAACGCCGGTCCGCTTGTGGCGGAACAGTTGCATCTGGAGATGTCCCTTGACGCCTCGGTGCACATCCGGCGCGCCATCGCATTCGTGCAGGGCAATCTGGCGCTGGGCGCGCTGCTGGCCATCACGATGCTCTGGTTTTTCCTGCGCCGCTGGCCCGAAACCTGGATCATCGCCGGCGTCATACCACTGTCGGTCGTCAGCGCCATCATCGCTCTGGATCTGGCGGGACTGAGCCTGAATGTCATTTCTCTGGCCGGTCTGGCCTTCGCGGTTGGTCTGGTGCTCGATGCCGCGATCGTGGTGCAGGAAAACATCGTACGGCTACGCCAGGAGGGTATGGCGGTTCATGAAGCGGCAGTCGCCGGCGCACAGCAGGTGGTGCCTGCGCTGCTTGCGTCCACCATCACCAGCGTGGCGGTCTTCCTGCCGATCCTGATGATGGAAGGCGTCAGCGGCCAGTTGTTTTTTGATCTGGCGGTGACCCTGACGGTCGC
This sequence comes from Oceanococcus sp., assembly GCA_041601225.1. GTDB lineage: Bacteria > Pseudomonadota > Gammaproteobacteria > Nevskiales > Oceanococcaceae > JBFIIN01. Next base: position 4,987 of record JBFIIN010000140.1, on the reverse strand, counting down.
CGTTGTGGCCTCGCTGGTGATCGCGCCGACCGTCATACCCGCGGTCTCGGCCCGATTCGGTTCCGGGCCGGTAGCCAATGTTGATCCCCTGGGATCACGCTGGACGCGGGTTACTGCAGGCGCCATGGCCTTGACTGACGGCGCCGGCCGGCGAGCGGCCTGGATCATCGGCCTGCTGAGTCTCGGATTGGCTGCGACGGCAATCGGGCTGCCCAAGGCGGACCTGCTGCCCGACGCGCGCGCGGATTCATTTTTCGTGAATTTCGTGATGCCGCCCGGCGGCAGCATCGATACCCTGGAGCGCGAAGTGGCAGGTGAGGTCATCCGCCGTTTTGATCCCTACATGTGCGGCGAAAAGCAGCCAGCATTCCGTTATTACAACTTCTTTACCTTTGGTCCCACCTTTTCCGGGATGGCGCTCTATCCTCGGGATCCGCGGGATATGGATGAAGCCATGAGCCTGCTGCGCGACGAACTGCTGGTGGGCATTCCCGATACGCGCGCATTCGTGGTGAGGGGCACCCTGCTGAACGTGAATGCCGGTGCGGGGCGCCGGATCAGTCTGGATTTGCAGGGCTCGGATATGCGCGTGCTCATGGCCGGCGCCGACAAGGCCCAGGCATGGATCAGCGAAGCGCTGCCAGGCGCCTTTCCGCGACCGGTTCCGGGCCTGGATCTTGCTGAACCCGAGCTGCGGGTGATTCCGGACGACTTTCGAATAACGCAGGTTGGTCTGGATCGCGCGGAATTCGCCAATGCCGTGCGCGCGCTGACGGGTGGCCTGTGGGACGGTGAATATTTTGACGGCAATCGTCGAGTTGACATGATCCTGCGCGGCGCGCCCTGGGCGAATCCCGAGGCGCTGGCGGAAACCCCGCTGGCCACGCCGCTCGGCGGCATCCGCACCGTTGGTGAGCTTGGCCAGGTGATCCGCACGGTGGAGCCGAGCAACCTGCTGCGGGTGGCCGGCGCACGCACGGTGAGTCTGGAATTCGAGCCGCCCGCCGGCATAACCATCGAGGAGGCCGTCGATATTCGAGGGGCCAGGTCGAGCCGCGTCTGCGGGCGGAACTGCCCGCCGATGTGTCCATTCATTACCGCGGCCGCGCCGATGAACTGGCGCGGGCCATCGGTGCGATGCTGCAGAATTTTTGGCTTGCGGTGTTGATCCTGATTCCTCCTCATGAGCGCCATGTTCCGATCCGTGAAGGACGCGCTGATCGTGTTAATGATCATGCCGATTGCAGTAGGCGGTGATGTGGTTGCGCTGAAACTGCTCAACGTCTTTGTGTATCAGTCCTTTGATTTGCTGACCATGGTGGGTTTCATTTTTGCTCTGGGCCTGGTGGTCAATAACGCGATTTTGCTGGTCGACCGGGCGCGGTCGGCGGAACGGGACGGCGAGGGCCGCAGACAGGCCGTTGCCGCGGCAATCCGTGAGCGGGCGCGGCCCATTTTCATGACCACGCTCACGAGCCTGGTCGGTATGCTGCCGCTGGTTGTGGTACCTGGTCTGGGCGCAGAAATCTATCGCGGGCTGGCGTCGGTCATCGTCGGAGGCATGGCCGTCAGCGCCGTGTTCACTCTGGTGCTGCTTCCCAGTCTGCTACGACTTGGGGAACCGCGGACCGGTCCGGCGCTGCGGGCCGCGACGATTATGGAGTCCTGACATGCGGCATGAAGAGAGCAGACCTGCGCTGAAGCCGGCCATGGCCGCCCTGTGTTGTGGAATCGGCATTGTGGCGACCACAACTGCCGCCCAGGCGCCGCCGGCCTCCGTGGTCGTCGCGGAAGTGCGGCAGATGACCATGGACACAAGCCTGACGCTGCCTGCAACGGTAAAAAGCCGGCAAGTTCTGGAGGCTGCCGCAGCCCGATCCGGGCGCCTGGTCTGGATTGCCGAGCCGGGCGACCGGGTGACCAAGGGCGGGCCCCTGGCGACCCTGGATGCGGTCAGCCTTGAATTGGAGCGCGCTGAGCAGGAGACCCTGGCGGCGCGACAGCGACTGAACTTGCGTCGCCTGAAGAGCGACTGGATCGCGTGCGATCACTGCGTGAGCGTGACCATGCCGCCGAGGAGGCGCTGGAGCGCGCGCGCCTGGAAAAAGATCTGGCCGTGGCCGAAATCCGCCTGAGTCGGCTCGACGAGCAGCTGCTGCGGACCAGAGTTCTTGCGCCCTTCGATGGCGTGGTGTCGCAGCGCCATGTCCGCACGGGCGCCGAAGTGTCCTACGGCGAGGGCCTGCTGCGTTTCATGGACGTGAACGCCCTGGAAGTGGTCTCCCAGGTTCCCGCGCAGCATCAGCGCGATATCAGGCCGGGCACACGGGTGCGTATTGTCTCCGAGCGCGGCGAAAGTGCGGGGCGGGTGCGTGCCCTGGTGCCGGCGAATCAGCGCCGCGGCGCCGTGTTTGAATTGGTCGCCGATGTCGAATCGGGTCCGGCCGAGGTGGTGGTGGGTGACATCGTGCGTCTGAAAGTGCCGGTGGGGGCGCAGGCCAATGGTCTGTTTGTGCGCCGCGATGCCATGGTGCTGCGGGGGGATGGTATCTACCTCTACCGGATATCCGGGAAGTCCAGGGTCCAACGCGTTGGGGTAAGGCTGGGCGTTGCCAATGGCGAGTGGATTTCGGTAACCGGGGGTGGTTTGCAGATCAATGACCAGGCGGTCGTGCGTGGCGCGGAAACCCTGCGTGATGGGCAGGAAGTGCAGCTGCTCAGTGATCAGGTCCCTCAGGTCACCACATCAGGCTGACGCTCGCTGAGCAGGGTTCCCAGGCCGGGCAGGCCACGCGCCATGTGCCCCAGACTGGCCAGCATCTGGTCGCTATCCCCGGTGCCGGCCCGGTGTCGCTCCAGGTACAGCCGCAGGGTCGCCAGGCCGCTGGTCGTGCCCGATTGGCGAACGACCAGCCGTGCGCCATCGGCAAAGCGCAGTTCATAGCCCTGCCTGTCTATGACCTGGCCGGAGCGGGGATCCTGATAGCAAAATTCGCCAGCCGTACTGAGATTGCCGCCGCGGCCTCGGAGGTTCTCGAAAGAAGATCGGCGTAGCTGGTCAAGTGCTGCGCTGACTGAAACGGGGTCGAGGTTCTCGAAATCCCAGCGCCGGTAATGGGTACACCCGTAACGTTGCCAGTGGTCATGCATCAGGCGGGCGGCGCTGAGTCCGGTTGCGGCCATGATGTTCAGCCAGGCGAGTATCGCCCACAGCCCGTCTTTCTCGCGCAGGTGGCTGCCGGAGGTGCCAAAGGCTTCCTCTCCACAGAGATCGATCTTGCCGGATGCGAGTAAGGGTCCGAAATGGCGCCAGCCGCTGGGTGTGACGAACAGCTCCAGTCCTCTGTCCCGGGCCACACGGTCGAGCGCGGAACTGGTTGCAAATGTGCGCGCCACGCCCCGCAATCCGGAGCTGTAACCCGGGCAGAGCGCCAGCCGGTCCGCGAGCACGGCCACGCTGTCGCCGGGCGAGATGAAACAGCCTGGCGCGTGCAGAAAGTTCCGATCGCCATCGCCATCGCAGGCGGCCGCGAGCCATGGGGCCTGCGGGCCTTGCAAGCGCTGAATGAGTGCAGCCATGGTGCTGAGATTGGGGTCGGGCGCGTCCCCGCCAAAATCGGGCCGGGGATCAACACGCAATAGCCACTCATCCGCGAGCCCCAGCTTGTCCACAAACAGGCGCTGCGCAATGGGCCCGCTGGCGCCGTGCATTGCATCGAAGACAAGACGGGGGCCGCCCGCCAGCAAGCTCCTGATGCGTTCGAAGTCGAACTGCCCGTCCAGCAGTTCCAGATATCGGGTGTAGGGGTCGATGACCACGATGTCCAGACCGGGCACCCGCAGCGGTCCCGGGCTGTGAAAGTCCAGTCGAGGCAGCTGCAGGTGCGCGTAGCGCCGCAGCGAACGCGCACGCTCGCCGATCTTCCGGCTCAAATCCACGCCCGCCTGCTCACCCCCGGCCAGCATGACTTTGAGGCCGAAATCGTCAGGCGGATTGTGGCTGGCGCTGAACATCAGACCAAAACCGTGGCTTTGCTGGGCGAGTATGGCGGACAGCGCCGGCGTGGTGGCCAGGAGGCCGTGGGCGAGGCTGAAATCCCGTATGCCGTTGGCGCCCAGGACGGCCAGGCTGCGAGTGATCGCCTCGACATTGCCATAGCGACCGTCGCCGGCGATAAACACCGGGTCGTGTCCACCCAGGATGTCGACAACCGCCTGTACGAAATTTTCGATGTAATGCGGAGCGAGCGCCTGCGCACGCGGCCGCCGCAGTCCGGCAGTTCCCAGACTCTGGTCCGCGAATCCCGAGTGGCTGACAAAGCTGTTGCGCATTGGCGCATTATCGGCGCAGGACCGGCTGCGTCTATAGTGAGCCCATGAAAGCGAGCCTTACGGATGATTGGGATGCTCTGGGCAAGCCGCGGACACTGGCGGGCCTGATGAATCTGTATGAGAGCAATTATCAGCGCCTGATGCGCCTGATTCCCGGCATGTTCCTGCCCGTTGATCAGGCGGAGTCGGCCGGCAGCGCCGGCGCACCTCTGTATCTGGAGGTGCTCGAGCGCGGCCCCTATACCCTGACCCTTATGCTGACTCACCGCTTCGGTGCCAACGCCGAGGCGCCGCGCCTGCGGGTCAAGGCGTTTCACGATGCGGCCCTTGCTCAGGCCATGGACGCCGAGCCAGCTGATTTTGGGCAAAACCTGGAGCGACAGTGGGAACGCAACGTGCTGCTCAACAAATGGCTGGAATTCTGCCTGCAGCACGGCCACGCGTTCGTGCTGCCCGGGCCGCGCGGTTCCAGGCCTGCAGGGCCGCCTGAAATGGGGGGGCGCAGAGGCTAAGCGGCCCGCCAGACGTTTATACTGCGGGTCACTGACTTAACCGGGGCGAGCCCTCATGCTCAAAAATCCTTTGGTATGCGCTGCGCTCGTGCTGCTGGCTTTGGGTGTTCATCCCGGGGCAGCCAGCGCCTCGGCATTCGGAT
>JBFIIN010000139.1:0-8557 GCA_041601225.1 Oceanococcus sp. | reverse complement strand
CTTTACGGCCGGTCTGGCGATTTACCGCATGCGCGAAAATCACCAGCGGCCCGAGCTGGGCCCCATCGCGGTCACCGGCGCGACGGGCGGCGTCGGCTCGGTTGCCATTGCCCTGCTGGCCGCACAGGGATTCGAAGTCACCGCCATCACCAGCAAGATGAATCAGTCCGAGCACCTCTACCGCCTGGGCGCCAGCCAGCTGCTGGATTCGAGCTCACTCAGCAGCCCGGAAGCGCCGCTGCTGAAATCCCAGTGGGGCGGCGCGATCGATAACGTGGGCGGCGCCATTCTGAGCTGGCTCTTGGCCACGACCAACAGCTGGGGAAATGTGGCCAGCATCGGCCTGGCCGCCTCACACGAGCTGCATTCCACGGTGATGCCCTTCATCCTGCGCGGGGTCAATTTGCTGGGGATTCACTCAGTGGATACCCCGATGCCCCTGCGGCAGCAGATCTGGGACCGATTGTTTGGCGACTGGCGCGTGGATCAGCCCGACCGCATATTGGCCGAGGAAATCGATCTGGCCGGTGTTCCCGCGGCTTGCGACAAATTGATTCAGGGCCAGGTCACGGGCCGCTTCAGAGTCCGTCTGCCCGCAGCCTGAGGCGCCGGCCCGCTTGCCGACGTCCAAGAGATGGTGTAGTTAGAACGGTTCCCTTTAAACCAAGCGATTCATTCCGGTAATCGCAGGAGACATCTATGAGCGCCGCCGCCGAAGAACTCGCGCATCCCAAATTCGAAAACGCGCTGGGCGCCGAAATCCAGCGCGTGTTCGCCAAACAGCAGGCGCACGCCGTGCGCCTGCGGACCTCGACCGCTGCCGAACGCATCGCCCGTCTGCACAAATTGCGCGACGCCCTGCTGAACCGCAAGGAAGCGATTTACCGCGCCTGTTACGCGGACTTCAAGAAACCGCAGGCCGAAGTCGACCTGACCGAGCTCACGCCGGTGTTTGCGGAAATCAAGCACACGGCCAAGCATCTCAAGCGCTGGATGAAACCGCAATATGTGTGGCCCACCGCGCTGATGTTTGGCACGAGCACCAGAGTGCGCAGCGAGCCCAAGGGTGTCAGCCTGATCATTTCTCCCTGGAACTACCCGCTCAATCTGACTTTCATGCCGCTGGTGTCCGCCATCGCCGCGGGCTGTACCGCGATTCTGAAGCCCTCGGAAATGACACCGCATCTGTCGGCGCTCATGGCGGAAATTGTCAGCGACACGTTCTCCGAAGAGGATGTCGCACTGTTCGAGGGTGAAGTGGATGTGTCGACAGCACTGCTTGATCTGCCCTTTGACCATATCTTCTTTACCGGTAGCCCGGGCGTCGGCAAAGTCGTTATGGCCGCGGCAGCCAAACACCTGACCTCAGTCACGCTGGAGCTGGGCGGCAAATCCCCGACCGTGATCGACGAAACGGCCGATCTGGAGCGCGCGGCCAAGGGCGTACTGTTTGGCAAGTACACCAATGCGGGCCAAACCTGTATCGCGCCGGACTACATCTTCGTACACGTCGGCATCAAAGAGAAGTTCATCGAGGCCTGCCGCAAACGGCTGACCGAATGCTATGGCGCGGATGTGGAGCAGAGCGGCGATCTGGCGCGGGTGGTCAACAGTCGTCATTTCGGCCGGATCAACAAATTGCTTGAGGATGCGATCGCCAAGGGCGCCAAGGTCGCAGCGGGCGGCCAGACCAACACCGCCGATAATTACATCGCCCCGACCTTGCTGACCGATATTCCCGCCGAGGCGGACATCATGGACGAAGAAATTTTCGGACCGTTGCTGCCCATCCTTGGCTTTAGTGACCTGGATACAGTGATCCGAAGCATCAATGCCAAGCCCAAGCCGCTGGCGCTGTACATGTATGGCAAGGATCCACAGCGTATCGAACGGGTCCTGAAGAACACCTCCGCCGGAGGAACTTGCGTCAACACCTGCGTGACGCAGTATCTGCACATGAACGCGCCCTTCGGTGGTGTCAACAACAGCGGAATCGGCAGCTCGCACGGCATCTGGGGTTTCCGCGCTTTTTCACACGAACGCACAACCGTGGTTAACAAATTCAGCGCCAGCATCCTGTTCGCGCCACCCTATACGGACTTTGTACGCCGCCTGATAGCGCTTGTGATGAAATCCGCGACTTGAGTTCCAGTAGCTGAATTCCCCGGGGCCACCCCAGTTCAGGCCTCGTCGCGAGTCCAAAGTGGTGCGCATGAAACTCAAACTGGTCATCTTTTACGGCTCGGCCCGCCATTCAAGGCAGGGCATCAAGGCCGCCCGCTTCATGGCGGCCCAATGCCGCGCGCGTGGCCATCAGGTCGAGGTACTTGAACCCCTGACCCACGAGCTCCCCCTGCTGGACCGGATGTACAAGGAATACGCCGCCGGTGAAGCGCCCGAGGTCCTGCAACGGATGGCGGATGTGATCATCCCCGCCGACGCCTATATCGTGGTCTCCGGCGAGTACAACCACACCGTGCCACCCGGCCTGGCGAACCTGATGGATCACTTCCTGGACGAATACTTCTTCAAGCCCTCAGGGATCGTCAGCTATTCCGCGGGTCCCTTCGGCGGCGTGCGCGCCGCCATGACGCTGCGCGCCATGCTGGCGGAAATGGGCACGCCCAGCATTCCGTCCACCCTGCCGATTTCCGCGGTGCACAAGAGTTTCGCCGACGACGGCACGGCTCTGGACGCGGCCTATGTGCGGCGTGCCGCGAAATTTCTGGACGAGCTGGAATGGTATGCCGGGGCTCTCAAGCAGGCGCGTGAACAGCCCTGCTCGAGAAGTGCCTGCGACGCGGATCAGGCGGCGGACAGGTGACATGCTGAAACCGCAGACGGTGGGCGCGGAACAAATCGCAGGGCAGATGCAAGCCGGTCCGAATGCCCGACACCTTGCGATCCACCGCCCTGCGCGGCGGACGGGTTCTGGCCGATCGGGTGGCCGGCGCGCTCATTGGGGCCCGGGTCCAGCGTAAGCGCCCATCGGCCCGCTCGCTATGCACCCGCCCGAGCCGGCAAGATCGAATCTGCCAAGCTGACCGGGAACTAGCTGCGGGGTGACTCCCTGTTCGCCGCCCTCGCGCGCACTGACATCTGGCTGACTGGCGCGGAGACTGGCCAGCGCCCGGGCGCCTCGAAAGAACAGAACTGCCCAACTTGCAGCCCGTAGCGAGGTCCCGGGAACATGGATGGGCCGGTGCACGCGGCCTGCGCGGCACGCCCGAGACCCGGTCCCGGCAGCCTTGCGCTGCCGGGACGGGTTCTGCTTGCTGGCTTCAGCCGCGCCGACGGGCCAGCAACAGGCCGGCCAGAATCAGCGAGCCCAAGCCCAGGGCTCCGCCACGAACACCAGTCGCCCGGGCAGCAACCTCCGGAGCGGTGGCCGGAGCGCTTACCGGCGCGGCACGCGCCACCGCACAGTGGCTGACCCGCAGCTCGTCCACATACCAGCCCAGATTGCCGTTGCAGCCGTCCTGGCCGAACTCGAAGCGGAAGCGTACTTTGTCGCCGGCCTTGGCGCCCAGCTTGGACAGGTCGACCTGGCTCGTGCCCCAGGTGCTGAAGGACTCGCCCTCGTCGGAACCGGTCCAGGCCGGCTCGCCGGCAATCGGATTGGTGTTGCCGGCCGGCCCGCCCAGTTCCAGATCGTCGTTGTAGCGGTTGTAACGGAAGGCCGAGGACGGCACCAAGGCGAAGCCCCCATCATTGATGCTGACCTTGAGGTTACCACCGTCGTAGGCGAACTCGGACTGCATCAGATGCGTGAACTCGAAATTGGAGCTGTCATCCAGCAGTTCAATTGCCGGCGAATCCAGCCGGAAGGAGGCCGAGATGTCGCCACCGGGGGCGCAGCTGCCGCCGAAGGTATTGGGCATGAAGGCGCCATAGCCGCCGTGCGGCTGCGGCAGCTCGTCGGTGATCACCCAGCTGACGTCCTCGGACGTGTCGCCGGAGATGTTTTCGCTGACCACCCAGCCCTGCGGGAAGGCCCCGGACTCCCAGTCCTCGCTGTAGTCGACCAGCTCCGCCTGGCCGTCGGCGCACAGCGCCGGGGTCGTGGTTTCGGGCTGCAACAGCGGCTGGTAACCGCACTTCTCATGCGGGCTCTGGCGCATTTCCACCGACAACATCGCGGCGGCGACCGCGGCGCAGGTCTGCGGACCGATCACGTCGGGCGAGGGATTGCCTTGCACGTCCTTGAGCGGCGCCCCGATCAGGTCGGCGCAGGACTGCTCCAGCGCATCAGCGTGCTGGATAAAGTTCGTGGTCGGCGTCTGGTAGTTGCTCATGGCATGGAAATAGATATGCGCGGCCCGGGTCATGCCGATCGCCGGAATCTCGACCCCGTTGAACGCCTTGCCGTCAACCAGCATCGCGAAGGCGTGGTTGGGCACCGCCGAGTTGGTATGCACGCCACCGCCGTCACCGGAACCGCAGTAGTAATTCGGCGAGCTGATCACACTGCCCGGCGAGCCGGTGTTCAGCACGTCGATGCCCAGCAGCGGCACCCGAGCGGCAAAATTGTCCGGATCCCACATGTCGCGCAGCAGCAATGCGGCGGCGGGCTCGCTCAGATCCTCGCCCACCACCCAGCGGCTGCCACCGGTCTCGAAGTACTCGCCCTCGGTCAGGGTCACACCCAGCGGGCCTTCCAGGCCGTTCACCAGATCGTAGACCTCGCCGAAAATGTCGGAATAGGACTCGTTCAGGGCGCCGGACTGGTACTGATAGATCAGACCGTGGGTGTATTCGGTGTAACCGTGGGTCCACTCGTGGCTGACCACATCGTCGGCGTCAAAACCCGGGCAGTAATTGGTCGAATGCCCGTTCCAGTAGGCGTTGGGGCAGGCCTCGTTGACCAGGTAAACGCTCTTCTGCACCTGCTCTTCGGGCGGCGTCGCGCCGTGGTCGTAGCCGAAATGGTCGAACATGTTCGCGTACAGCTCGTAGGTCCCGCCGGCGAAGATGTACAGATTGTCGGTCGGCGCACGCGGGATGCGCGTGGCGGGATCGCTGGGCTGATCGCCCGTCAGCGGCACATCGGCCGGCGCGGTCGCCCCGCCCTCGGTGATCACTGGCGGCACATTCTCGTTAGGGGTGTAGATCTCGCGGTTGAGCTGGGTGTGGATCTGGTCGATGCGGTTGATCACGCCACCACCCAGGGCATCCATGATCACCCGCTCGCGCACATCGCCGGCCTGGCTACGGATCAGCACCTCCTGGGCCAGGTAGCTGCGACCGGCAAAATCTTCCAGCACGCCGGAGCGGTAGAACATCAGCTGCGCGGACTCGACCGTCAGTTCGGCGGCCGGGTGGTCCTTGGCAAGCGCGCGCAGCGCCGCGGCGTTCAGCTGCGCGGCGGGCAGCGCCGCCTGCCGCGGCAGGCTGGCCAGATCGCGCACGAACATGCCGTTGAGCCCGTAGACCCCCTGCTCGTTCAGATGCACGACCAGGCGAGCACCGAAGACCGGCAGGCCGGCGTGGCGCTGGGCCAAGTGCACATGCTGATTGCCGGCCGGGTCGCGGCTGACGCGCAGCAGGCTCAGTTCCTGTGCGGCATCGCGCAGGCCGACCACGGCGCCATAGCGGTTGAGGAAGTTCAGCGCGCGGCTGTGCGGCGACGCGCTGGCATCGTCGACCAGCAGCGGGCTGCCGGCTTCGGCGCGCAGCAAGGTGTAGGCATCGGCGGCATCATGCCGGTAGCTCAGCTGACCGTTGGCGTTGGCGCGCAGGCTGGCCAAGGCGCTGTCCAGGTCCTGTTCGACGGCGAACGCGGCCATCGGGGCACAGGCAGCCGCGAGCAAGCCGGCCGCCACAAGGCGTAGCGATGTAAAATTCATGAGGTCTACCCTTTCGTGGTGCCGCGCGGCGGGCCCTGGCGAGCCGGTGGGCTCGGCCGGCGACGCGGCTGAAGAGAATAACTAAACGGTCCAGGATAGCATAAGTCCTTGGGCAGTCGCGCCATCTCCTTCGCGCCGTAAGTGTGCGCGGCGTAATGCCGGCGTTCTGGCGGCAGGGCCTCTGCGATCCAATCGCGCAGGCTGCCGCCTGCCCGCGCGGCTTTGGAACACCCGACGGCTGCTATACCACCCTGGCCGCGCGCCGACAACTCGCACCGCCTGCATGTCGCGATTGATCGCCGCCCACCAGCCAACGGAACAGGATGGTGGATTTCCGCGGCTGGCTCACCGAAAAAAAGCCCGGCGCGAGGCCGGGCTTTTCAGGGGGGTTGGGACCGTTCAGCGGCCCCTGTTCTTGGGGTTACTCAGGCTGCTTTGGTATCCACCACGTCGGGTGACCAGCCGGTGGATACGGTCTGCATGTCTTTGCTAAACGAATCGGTAATGATCGCGTCATAGCGCATTTGATCATATTCCGCGATCCGCTCAGCCTGCTCTGGTGTCAGAATTCCCTTTTCTACGCAGGCAGCGAGCTGATCGGCCACGGTGAATTTGAGTGGCGCAGCACCTTTGGCCACGGACTTGATGAACTTGTTGTAGATCGGCTCAACCTCCATCAATTTCTGCAGGGTGCGCTCCATGCGGCCCAAGGGGTCGCTCTCGTCCTCCCCAATAAAGACTTCTTTGGTCAGCCGATCACGGAGCGCGCTGGGGGCCAGCATATGCGTGGCAATCTGGCCGCTCACCCGGTCCGAAGCGGCCCGATAACTGCGCCCCAGCGGGAAGGTCATGGTCCGCAGCATAACGGCGACTGCACGATTCGGGAAGTTGGCGAAAAAGTCATCGAAGGCCCTGTTGATCTCGAACAGCGCGTCGTCCATCACCCATTGCAAATAGGGCAGATCTTCGGCCAGGGCACCTTCGTCATGAAAATACTTGAGAGTAGCCGACGCCATATAAAGCTGCGACAGGACATCGCCCAGACGCGCCGACAGGCGCTCTTTACGTTTCAGTTCGCCACCGAGCACCCCCATGGTGACATCCGAGGTGAATGCCAAAGCCGATGACATGCGCTCCAGCTGGCGAAAATAGCGAGCGGTCGGTCCGGAGACCGGGCTTTTGGCCAAACGCGCACCGGTCAGACCCAGGGTCAGCGCCCGGACCCCGCGATTGACCGAGAAACCTATGTGGCCCCACAACAGACGGTCGAATTCTGCCAGATCATCGTTGCGGGCGGCTTCCATTTCCGGGAAGACAAAGGGGTGGCAGCGGATCGCGCCTTGGCCAAAGATCATCAGGTTGCGGGTCAGGATGTTGGCGCCTTCCACTGTGATCGCAATCGGCACGGCCTGATAGGGCACACCCAGATAATTGCGCGGCCCCTGCATGACCCCGCGACCACCATGGATATCCATGGCATCGGTGAGCACCACCCGCATCATTTGCGTCATATGGTATTTGGCGATCGCCGTCACCACGGAGGGCGCGCAATTATCGACCGCGCTGGCTGTCAGGGAACGCACGGCCTCCAGCTTGTAGGCATAGCCACCGATGCGGCCCGAGGCTTCCTGCACTCCCTCGAAAAGGCCGACCGGCATCTTGAATTGGCGCCGGATCCGGCCGTAGGCACCGGTCATCCGATACGCGGCCTTGCCTGCCGCGGCTGACAGCGCGGGCAAGGAGATACCCCGCCCTGCGGACAAACATTCCACCAGCATGCGCCAGCCCTTGCCGGCCATATCCTGACCGCCAATGATGAAATCAATCGGCACAAACACATCCTGGCCGTTGATCGGCCCATTCATGAACGGCGTGTTGCAGGGATTGTGGCGTCGGCCTATTTCCACGCCGGGATGATCCGAGGGCAGCAGCACGCAAGTGATGCCGTAGTCATTCTTTGCCGGATCGCCCAGCAAGCCATCGGGGTCATAGAGCTTGATCGCCAGACCCACGACATCGGAGGCCGGTGCCAGGGTGATATAGCGCTTGGCAAAGCTCATGCGCAGGCCCAAGACTTCCTTGCCCTCGTACTCCCCCCTGCACACCACCCCGGTGTCGGGGATCGCTCCAGCATCGGAACCAGCTTCCGGGCCGGTCAGACCGAAACAGGGAATGAATTCGCCGTTGGCCAGACCCGGCAGCCATTTTTTCTGCTGCTCGGGTGTCCCGTAGTGCATCAGCAGCTCACCGGGTCCCAGGGAGTTGGGCACCATTACGGTGACGGCGCCCACAATGGAGCGCGTTGCCAGTTTGGTGACGACGCAGGACTGGGCGTAGGCTGAGAAACCCAGGCCACCCCATTCCTTGCCGATCAACATCGCGAAGAATTTCTTCTCACGCATGTAATCCCACACCGGTTTGGGCAAATCCTTGTCCTCGAAAATCTGCCACTCGTTCAGCATGGCGCAAAGTTCTTCGGTTTCATTGTCGATGAAGGACTGTTCCTCGGCGGTCAGTTCGGTGCGCTTGAAGTTCATCAGCTTGTTCCAGTCAGGCTTGCCGCGAAACATCTCGCCCTCCCACCACACATCACCGGCTTCCAGCGCTTCACGTTCGGTGCTGGACATCTCCGGCAGCACGGCTTTGAAGCCCTTGAACAGCGGCGCAGTAAGCTTTAGTCGAAGGGGCGATACATTCAGCAAAGCCAGCGG
>JBFIIN010000138.1:0-8577 GCA_041601225.1 Oceanococcus sp. | reverse complement strand
CGGCGAAGGTCTCGCGGTATGCGGCCAGTTGACTGCCCTGGGTGGACATCGGGCTTTTCAGCAGCAAAAAGCCGCCGTCCGGCACCGGGTTTTTCCACAGCAACAATTGTATGAGCTGGCGATATTCGCGCAGGGTCTGCCGGGCGTCGCGTTGTCGCAGCCAGAGCTCCCACTGCGGCATCGCTGAACAGGCACCAACGCCGAGAATCCCGCTGCCGTCGATATAGCCCCAGGGACACTCATCCGGTTCATCGGCATTGACCCAGTGCAGCCCCGCCAGGGCCGTGTCGCGCAACGGCTCCATGGCCGCCTGAGCCCTGGCGATACGTGGATCGCTGGCATAGGTTGCCGTCTGCGGCGGTGGCAAGGGTTCCATCAGTTCCCAGCGCTTGAAGGTGCGTGCCGCGGGGTGCAAGGCCATCAAGTTATGCAGCAGCGTCGTGCCCGAGCGGGCAAAACCGGTGATAAAGACGATGGGCGGAAGTTCAACTTCCAATATTTCGGGATGGCAGCGCCAGTATTCGATGATTTGCAGGCGCTTGATCATGTTCTTCAGCATCTGCCGGCGCAGAAACGTACGACCGGTTTCGTTCAGACGCGGATGCTCAAGATCGCTGAGCCAGGCAGCGACGGTGGTTTCGAAATGGGCATCGCCAAAGTCCGTCAGGCCGGTGGCTACACGTGCTTCGTCGAGTAGTGTCTTAAGCGCTGCGGTGGTCATGAAGTTTCCAGTGCGTAGAGCGCCCATTCCCCGGGCACGCCTTTGAGTTCGGTCACGCCCCGCTCCGCGAATTCCAGTCCCGATCCCGCCACGAGGTCGCGCAGGGTGCCAGAAACCAGAATTTCGCCAGCGACAGCCTGGCCCAGAATCCGCGCGGTGGTGTGCACCGCGATGCCGCCGTATTTTTCGCCGATCACTTCACACTCGCCCGCATGCACGCCGATCCGCATCTGCAGACCCAGGCGGGTGGCCGCGTCGCGCATGGCGCGGGCGCAGGCGATGGCGCGCCCCGGACCGTCGAAGGTGGCGAACAAACCGTCGCCGGCTGTATCCATTTCGCGTCCGCGAAACAGCTGCAGTTGACGGCGCATGGCGACATAGAACTGCTTGAGCAAACGGGCCCATTCGGCATCGCCCAACTCCGATGCGCGCAAGGTGGAGTCGACGATGTCGCAGAACAGCACGGTGGCCAGAACCCGGTCAACGGGCACGGCGATGCTGGTGCCGGTCAGCCAGGCACGCATCTCGGACAGCAGCGTCTCGCTGCCTTTGTAGAAGTAGAAGGCATCGCCTCCGGGCAAGCTGGTCAGACGAGCATCCGGGAGCGTTCGGGCCAGATGTTGCACCTGGCCATCGGACGGGCCGCCGGTCCCTCGCAGCACCAGGGTTGGTGCAGCGACCAGAGGCAGGAGGCTGCGCACGTCAATCAGATTATTCACTTCCCAACTGCGCTGAAACGTTTTCGGCGACATCGACAAACGTTCATAACGGGCATGCCAGCGTCGCAACACAAGGTCCTGCGCCGCATTGGATGCTGTCTTGGCGAGTATTTCGCCGCGGCCCCAGCGCGGCAACCACTTTTCCCTCCATTGCTCACGCTTCTCCTCTGACCAGCCCCAGGGGTAGTCTTTGGCGGCCATCAAACGCGCAGAGCCATCCAGCAACACCAGGGAGTGAACTCTCTCAGGATTGGTGGCCGCAAACATCAGCGCAGCGCTGGAGGTTATGCCGTAGGCGAATACTGCTGCTTTTTCCACGCCTGCCACATCCAGTATCGCCGCGATGTCTTCCGCCCCCGACTCGTGGGGCGGGGTACGCTCCTCGGGAAATGGATCAGCTACGCCCGAACCACGCAGGTTGACCAGCAGCACCCGCGCGAATCCGCCCAGATCACGAAGGAAACGCTCGATGCGTGGGTCCTCCCACATCACGTCGATGTTGTGCGCATAACCGGGGATGAACAACAGATCCAGCACCCCTTCGCCGAATTGCTGCCAGGCGGCGCAACCGTCCGAGGTTTCGGCGTAGTGGGTTTCGGGAATCACGCTGTTGCCGGACTATTGGAAATATTGCTTGAGCGGGTCACCGATCCAGTTCCCCGGCCAAGCGCTTTGCATGGCGAAATCCAGATGCTCACGGATATCGGCTTCTACGTTCGCTTCGGCGAATTGCTCACCATTCAGTGCCGCGTAAACATGCGACATCTGGCACCAGCCTGATCCATTGCGCGACTTGTCGCACGCGAGATCCGGTTGATTGATGAACTCGCTCATGGCCGGACCGTGCGGTGTTCAGCGCCAAACCTGGCACTCCCCTTCCCCCATTCAGCGTACGGAAAATTATGGCCTGTACGCGCGACGACTTGGTCCTGCTTCGTGGCCATGGTCTACCCCGCCTGGAGGCCTTGTGGAGATTTCTTGATTCGCCGGCTTCTAAATCGTTGCGAAGTTCGCGCCGACACGCGATGGCGATTCGTCCATTCTACGTGCTGGCCGAAGCAGCGCGAAATCCAGGGTCGGATGATCGGAAATCGCAAGCATTGCGGAATCGACGGCACGGCTCAGCTGCGTCCGGAATAGGTGCAGAGAATTCAAACGGACGCTTCGAAATTCTGGAATCCTGGCGCGACGGCGCTCACCCAATTTCCTCGCGAATCTGCTGCGCGTGCCCACTGGCGCCGACCCGCTCGGCGGATTCCAGCGCCTTGCTCAGACCGTCGCGCCAGCCGCTTTCGTCACCTTGCCAACGCGCCAGCCGCGCCGATTCCCAGAACCAGCTGTGGCCCATCAGTTCCAGGCCGCCGCGCTCGAGGGCGGCGATGAGGGCCGCCTGCGATTCGGCGATGGCATCCGGCGCCGCGGCGCCGGCGAGCAGCGCACGGCTGGTGGCCACCCGCGCACCCTGCTCGCGGCAGACCTGCTCGAACTCCCAGCTCAGCCGGCTCTTGCCGGCGCCGGGCGGCCCGACCAGGCTGACCACCTGCCCCTGCCCCGCCTGCGCGCGGCGCAAGGCCTGCTTGAGCATCGCCATCCGCCTCGCGGCCGACGAAGTGGGAGAAGCCGCGCGCGCGGGCCACATCCAGGCAGGTGGCCGTGAGCTTGGCCGGCCCCAGCCGGAACAGCGTCAGCGGGCGCGTCACCCCCTTGATCGGCTGCGTGCCCTGGCCCGCGAGCGCGAAGAAGCCCTCGATGTGGCGGGCCGAGAACTCGGAGACCAGCACCGTGCCCAGCGCCGTCAGTTCCTGCAGACGAGAGGCGATACCCACCACCTGTCCCTGGGCGGTGTAGTCCATGCGCAGGTCATCGCCGATCTTGCCGACGACGACCGCGCCGGAATTGACGCCGATGGGGCCTGCAGTCGGTACCCGGTGCCGGCGACCAGCTTCGCGGCCAGCGGGGCCAGCCGTTCCTGGATCGCCAGCGCCGCCAGACAGGCCCGCCTCACATGGTCCTCGGCCGCGATCGGCGCGCCGAACAGGGCCATGATGCCGTCGCCGGTGTACTGATTGACGCTGCCCTCGAACTCGTGCACCGCGCCAGTCAGCACCGCGAAGACCGCGTTGAGGGTCTCGTGCCAGCGCTCCGGCCCCAGCACCTCGGCGATATCCATCGAGCGGCCCAGGCCCGGCCCGCGAGGCGCAGGACGATGCGCTGCGAGACGTTCGACGCGAGCGCGAGTCAGTCAGGCCGGACGGCGCGCGTGCGCTCACCCGAGGGCCGGCGCGACCTTGCATTCGAAACCGCGCCAGCCAGGCATACGCAGTGCGCACGCTCCCCCCGCCAGCGTACCCCCTCATCAGTCCGAAAGCCGTCCGCAAGGTTACACCTGTCCTGGATCTCGCGACCGCTGGGATTCCAATCGGCAATACTCTGGACGCTCATCTGGGACCCACCCCTTGCCGTGGCCATCGAAAATTCACCAGCTTCAGGCCAAAGACCCGGATGAACATCCTTCCGAGAGATCGCTGCTGGCCGGCGTTAGTTAATCAAAGCGAAAACTATCAACGGGCAAACGCATCAGAGTGCCGCTGGACTTGGTCATGGATTCGGCATGACCCTTGGCCCGCGGCAGTAGATGATCAAAATAGAAACGGCACAAGGCAATCTTCGATTTGTAGAACTCACGGGTTTCCTTGCCATCGTTGGAGGCCATTTTTTCATAGGCCACCTCGGCCTGCAGCGCCCAGAAATAGGCCATGCTCACATAGCCGGAATACATCAGGAAATGGTGGCTCGCGCTGGAGACCGTATCGCGGTCCTTGCGCGCCATGAGCATCACGCGTGTGGTCAGCAGGTTCCACTGCGCTGCCAGACGCCCCAAAGTTCGGGCATAGCCGGACATCTTCGGGTGCGTCATCTGACTGAGTGCAAAGCGCGCCATCGTGCCGGTGAATTCGCGCACGGCCTTGCCTCGGGTCATCAGCAAGACCTTGCGGCCAAGCAGATCCAGGGCCTGAATCCCGGTGGTTCCTTCATAGAGAGTCGCAATTCGCGCATCGCGGGCAATCTGTTCCATGCCATGCTCAGCGATATAGCCGTGACCACCGAACACCTGGATGCCCTGGTTTGCGGCCTCCAGGCCCATCTCGGTCAGGAAGCCCTTCAGGATGGGCGTATAAAAGCCCAGCTTGTCGTCCCATTCCTTGTACTTGGCCGGATTGTTTTCCAGTATTCCGTTGACCATGTGGTCCGCGTACTGGGCCGCGAAATAAATCATCGCCCGACCGCCTTCGGCTATGGCCTTCTGGGTCATCAGCATGCGGCGCACATCAGCATGATGAATGATGGCGTCGGCGACCTTCTCCGGTTCCTTCTTGCCGGACAGCGCGCGCATGGAGCGGCGCTCCTTGGCGTACTCCAGAGCGCCCTGGAACGACAATTCCGCATGGCATATGCCCTGAATGGCTGTGCCGATCCGTGCCGTGTTCATGAAGGTGAACATGGCATCCAGACCCTTGTTTTCCTCGGCGATCATCACCCCGACAGAGTCCTCGAAATTCAGCACCGCGGTAGCGGACGCCTTGATGCCCATCTTGTGCTCGAGCGCGCTGCAGACCACGTTGTTCGCCTCGCCCAAAGATCCGTCGGCATTGACCAGAATCTTGGGCACGACAAACAACGAAATCCCGCGCGTCCCTTCCGGCGCCCCGGGCAAGCGCGCCAGAACCACATGAACGATGTTCTCCGTCAGGTCATGGTCACCCGCAGAAATAAAGATCTTGGTGCCGGTGATTCGGAATGTACCGTCCGCCTGCGGCTCGGCCCGGGTGCGCACCTGACCCAGATCCGTGCCGCACTGCGGCTCGGTCAGACACATGGTGCCGGTCCAGCGGCCCTCGGTGAGCGGGGGCATGTAGAGATTCTTAATCTCCTCATTGGCGTGCTGCATGATGGTATTCATCGCGCCCAGCGACAACCCGGGATACATGTTGAATGACCAGTTCGCCGTACCCAGCATTTCGGTCTTGAGCAGTCCCAGCGACATGGGCAGCCCCTGACCACCATATTCCGCGGGATGGGAAAGACCCTGCCAACCCGCCTGCACAAACTGCTCATAGGCCTCCTTGAAGCCCGCCGGGGTCTTCACGCGGCCGTCTTCCAGAACGCAGCCTTCCTGATCACCGGGTTCATTCAGGGGCGCGATCACTTCTTCGCAGAAGCGTGCGCACTCCTCCAGAATCGCATCCACGGTCTCGGGATCAGCATCTCCACCATTGGCTAACTGCTTGTAATGGTTTGGAAAATCAAAAACCTCATTGAGCAAGAAACGCATGTCACGCAGGGGCGCTTTATAACTAGGCACGGAAACTACTCCAGCAGAAATATGACTCGATTGCCGAACATTATCCTATAAATGGCAAATATCAGGAAAGAATCCTTTTCTCTCTGCGAAAACCACGCCTGCCAGGCACGCGAAGACCCCTTCAAGGCGCGACTCGGCTCAGGGCTCCAGACCAGTTCGCAGCTTCGCCGGCCACGGTCTTCACCTGATACTCACGCCTGGCCCGCAACCATTCGGCAAGTGCCGCCGATTCGAACCATGGCGGACGCGCGAGGATGGCCCGATGAGTTTGATCAATGCAGCGAATTGGAACCGCTGGACGCGCAGCGTCGGCGTAGCTCTGTTTGTCTTTGCAGGTACGGCAGCTGCGGTGGAACTCGGCAGCCTGCAGGCGCAATCGTATTTGCACGAGGCCGTCAAGCTGCGTGTGCCAATCGGTGGCCTGAATCCGGCCGACTTCGGCAACCTGCAGGTTAGCCTGGCCGGGCTTCGGCACTATGGCGAACGCAATCTCAGACCGGAAATCCTTGCTTCCGACGTCCGGCTGCGCATTCAGGGTACGCCAACCGATCCCTGGATCGAAGTGCGCACGCTCAAACCATTGCACGAACCCTTGTCCTATCTCTTGCTCGAGACGCGGATCGGGACATTCCGTGAAATTCACGAACTTGCTTTGCTGCTGGAACTGGCACCAGTCACACCGGGCAGGCCCGCCGCGACCCGCAAGAAAGCGCTACCCGATAGCGGCGAGAGCGGCACAACTCCGGCCGCCGGGACAGACGGTCGAGAGATCCAGTCACACCCCGAGGCATTGGCCGGCCAGCATCCCGAGCACTGGTTTCGGCTGGACACCCGGCTCTCTGCAGCCGCCGGTGATCGCCGGCCGAGCGCACCGCCCGCCGGAGGCACCAGCCCGCGAACCGCCACCAGCCGCCATCACAGTTCCGGCCTGAGCGCGCAGCTGAGTTTGCCGGCCTGGTCAGTTGCCCTGGCCGGCCTCAATGTCGTGCTGTTGCTGATCGCAGTCGCCATGCTGGTGCGCCGCGAAGCGGCTGCGGCAGAAGTGGACTTTGCCGAGATTGCCGGTGCCGCTCCGCAGCCCCGCGCGCAGGTTCTCGCCAGCGACGTCACCGGTCGCAATGCGACCGACGAGCCCGGGGCTGCGCCCCTGCAACGCAATGAAGGCGCGCAGACCTTCAATATGCGCCTGTTACGCCATCGTCTGAAAATCTTGTGCAGCGTGCCGGATGCAGACGCCAATCGGCCTGAGATCACGGAAGCTGAACATTTGCTGGACGCCGGTCGATTTGCCGAGGCGGAAGCGCGCCTGCGCGCTCTTGAGCAACAGATTCTGCCCGTGTCGCGCTTTGGCTCCCTTGCTAGCGGTTAGAGCCCACATGTCGCACCCTTGCCCGCGAGCTGGCCTGGGGCATGGTGTGCCGGACGCGGAGTTTCAGACGCACGCGGCGCCCGGGCTGTGATTGCGCTGAGACTCGAAGTCAGCAACAGGGGTCGCGGCCTTGGCGTGGTGCAGGTTTTGGGAGCCACAGCTGGTTGCTGTGCGCGTTTTGGGATCGATAACCAACTCAAACCAGAGAACACCGCCGATAACCAAAGAAAACGATGGACTGACGTGCGTTCAGGGAAAAGGGCGCGAATCCAGAACGCTCGCGTCAATCTGGCGCAACCGCCAAGTCAGCCGTCGCCTTTCGGCCGAACCCACATTTCAATATAACCTTGCTGATGCGCAATGGTATGGGTCCAGGCCTGCGTCGACGCCAGATCCAGCACGACCCGGAATTTTCCCGTATGCGTCCCAAAACGCATTTGATTCACCCAACTTGAGTCCAGACTGCGGGGCTGGGTAATCTTCTTGTCCACCTGCCACTGACCATCCAGATCCAGGACGATCCGCGGTGGTTTGTCCAGGCGCCCCAACCGCAAAGTCGTCTTCGCACCCGTGTAATCGATTCGCAATCGCACCGCATCACCCTGAGTGTCGCTTTGAATCTTCATGACACGCTGTCCGGTCTCGTTCACGCTGCGGGGTGCATCGGCGGATTTTTCGGATTTCGCCGCGGCCGCCGGACTTGGTCTGGTTTCGGTCGAGACCGGGGTGTCCTGGAGGAGATCAATCTGCGACTCATCGCTGTCAGCCAGCGGCAACTGCGCGCTTGGGTCCACGTCTTCCAGTGCGAAGCCACCAATGGGGTCACCGAATCCGTTCAACCAATACGCGATGAGAGCGACCAGCACGATGAGCAACCCGCCCGCGACAAGAGCACCGGGCACTGTGGAACCGCGCGCACTGCGGTCAGGGCGCCAAAATCTCTCGTTGCATTGATCACAGCGAAACGGCCTGAGCCCGATGAGCGCCGTCAGCAAGCGTTCGAATCGACTGCGTCGCGATTTATGTAATACGGGGTGGGTGCAGCCAGTCATGGCAACAATTGTAGTGAAAATTGTTCGGCTGACCACCCTGCAACCGGCCCGGCAGACCGATGGGACCGGCCCGGGTGCCGCGGCCGCCCGCAACGCCGCAGGTTGCGCCTGGACCACTGGGAGTTACGCCCAGAACACCGACGCCACTGGCGCAATCCGCGTCCGCTCAATACCCGCTACAGTGCGCCTACAATGTCAGGGGTCGGCGCTCACCCGTTTGCAGAGTCGCACCGAGCCGTCGCCCGGATGTCGTGAAAACCGAACTGTTCTTCTGCATCATGGAGCTTGTTCAAATGAACTTTAGACTCGGACCAGCCGCGGTCATAGTCAGCATCGCCGTCATGGTCACCGGT
>JBFIIN010000137.1:0-8595 GCA_041601225.1 Oceanococcus sp. | reverse complement strand
TCCGCCTTGGACACGAAGATGACGGGATGCGCGGCGACAACCACAGCAATGTCCAGCCAGGACACATGATTGCCGGCCAGCAAAGCCGCCTGCGCGGGTCGCTGGCCCTTGATGTCGAGCTTGAGGTTCAGAATCTGGATAAGCCCGCGGAACCAGAACTGGGCCATCCGCTCGGGATGCCGCGAACTGGCCGCAATCAGAGCTACCGGCAGGCCGGCGAGGATATGCAGGAAAACCCGCAAGACCCGGACGAAACGTCTGAGCTCAGCGATCACCCGGCCGTTCGAGCCCGCCGCGCGGCCAATCGCGGACCCAGGAAGCGGCGGGCATAGCGCGGATGCAGTTCGCGCAAGTTCAGCAGCATGAACACGTCGGCGCAGGCAAATTTCTTGTCCCAGAACGGTTTGCCGCAGGCTCGGGCGCCCAGGCTGACATAAGCCTTGAGCAGGGGAGGCATCCGGACCTTATCGAAATCGATGCCATATAGCGGCAGCGGTACCCGCGGCGCCACGCGCAGATCGGGGGCGCTCAGGTAGCGGGTGTGCAGGACATTGATAACGCGCTGGGCATCGTCCGTGTGGTCCAGCGGAATGCTGGCGCATCCAAACAGATAGTCGAACTGACGGTCAGCGACATAATCGGCCAGCCCCGACCACAAGACGGCGATGGTGCTGCCGGTGCGATAGTCGGCATCCACACAGGTTCGGCCAACTTCCAGCTTCCTGCCGTCCAGCTGGCGGATCGCATCCATCTCGAATTCGTGCTCGGAATAGAATTCGCCAATTTCCGCGGCCCGTGCGTCGCTGAGCAGACGGGTGCTGGCCACCACCTGCCCCGCGGCATTGCGCACCAGTAGGTGGTCGCAATACGGATCGAAGCGGTCCGCATCAATGCCATCCGATCCGCCGTCTATGTCGGCGCCCATTTCTTCGGCAAATATGCGATAGCGCAGCTGCTGCGCTTCACGCACCTCGGCGGCGGATTGGGCGAGCGAGCTGCTAAAGCGGGCGACTACTGCGTCGGCTACGACGGCCATGGATCTTCCTTAGACTTTCAAACCCGGCGTCAATTTAGGGATTGGCTGTTGAATCCAAGTGACGGGATTATGACCGTTTTGTGACGCAAATGCTTTCAGCCGGGGCGCAGGACTCAGTGCCCTGGGGTCCCCGCATACCCGGGCTGAAATCGGAATACTTGATAGGGCCGGTGTTTCCTGACGCTTGAGGGTGGCAAGCCGATGACCTGGTGCAGGCTGCTGCAGGCCACGTACAGCCAGCCGTCGGGGCCAAAACTGAAACCATCGGGCCAGCGCAACCGTTCGTCACGCAGCAAGGTGACCAGTTCGCGCTCGGGGGTGAGCTGCACGATGGCCGAGTGCTCCAGATCCGAGAGGTAGATATTGCCCGCCTGGTCCATCGCCAGTCCGTCGCTCATCGTTTTCAGCGCGTAGCGTTCTATACGTCTGGCCAGGCTCGCGGCGTCCAGAGTGCCATCGCGCAAATCCTGGGTGCGAGCCCGGTAAAGATAATTGTTGGTGACGGGGGCAAAGTACAGCCACTGACCATCTTCGCTGAGCGCAATGGAATCCACGCCGGGGCGGATGGCCACCAAACCCAGCGCCTCCATGCGTCGGCCCTGAACCACGGGCGTATAGAACTCGGGATCAACGCTTTCATGGCCTTCGACCACACGCCGCGCGGTTCGGGTGACCAGGTCGTAAACAATCAGAGCGGGGCTTTGGCCGAAAAAACTCGCTTCGGCGATATAGATGGTCTGGCCATCGGGCGCGACCTGAAAATCATTGAGATGCGAGCCGATGCCAGCGATTTCGCGGGAAAAAGTGTGTTTGTGGGTCAGTTCGCCCGAATCCAGATCAAAGGCCAGCAGGCGCCCGGCCTTGAGACCGTGCGTGCCATTGTCCAGCGCCCACAAGCGATTCTGGCGGTCAATGCGTATCGAAAGAACTTCGTTGATACGGTCAGGATGGTCGCCGCTGGCTTGCATGCCGGCATTGGGGTAAGGCTGCGCGGCCCCATCTCGCCATTCCACCAGTTGCAGCGGCGGGCGCGCCTCGGGATGCAGGGTGAAAAAAACACGTCCGCTGGGCCCGACCGCGATATTGCCCGGTGGCCAGTCAAGCTCAGCCACCAGAGCTAAAGCCTCAGACCGAAGCTGGGGCGGGCCGCTGCGATCCGGGAAATCGACCCCGCCGCCGTAGCGCCACTTGAGGCCGACCGCGCCCAAGAGTATGAGTACGCTGAGCACGAGCAGAATTTTTGCACTGCTGCGCAGCACGCCTCAGGCCTCTACGGGCTGCGCTGTGGCAACCGCGCTTTCGTATATCGGACGCATGCGATTGATGATGCGGCAGAACAGGGCGGCGGTGCGTTCGGTGTCGTAGCGCGCGGAGTGGGCTTCGGCGATCTGCCATTCGAGACCGGCGGCTTCCACCGCGCGCGCCAGCACCGTCTGCCCCAGAGCAGCTCCGGCCAGAGTGGCGGTGTCAAAGACGCTGAACGGGTGAAAGGGATTGCGTTTGATGCCGCAACGCTCGGCCGCGGCATTCAAGAACCCCAGATCAAAGTGGGCATTGTGACCCACCAGAATCGCCCGCTTGCAGCCCTGCTCGCGGATGCGGCGGCGCACCGTCTGGAAGATCTTGCCCATGGCATCGGACTCGTTCATGGCCTGGCGCAAGGGGCTATAGGGCTTGATGCCGGTGATCTCCAGCGCGGCGTCTTCGATGTTGGCCCCGTCGAAGGGCTCGACATGGCAATGCAGGGTCTCCTGAATCGCCAGATCGCCATCGGCCTGCAGATGCAAGGTGCAGGCGGCAATCTCCAACAGGGCATCGGTCTTGCAATTGAAGCCGCCAGTCTCGACATCGATGACGACGGGCAGAAATCCGCGAAAGCGCGATTCCAGGGTCAGCGGGGATTCACTCATGCCGACACTGTGCCTGCAAAGCGCCAGGCGAGCACCTCACCGGCCTGCAGCGGCACAATCCGCTCGGCGCCGAAACTCAGTTCGGCCGGGACGGAGGTCGCCTCCCGCCGCAACAGAATTTTTTCCTTGTTGCGCGGCAGGCCATAGAAATCTGCGCCGTTATGGCTGGCAAAGCCTTCCAGCCTATCCAGCGCCCCGGCCCGTTCAAACGCCGTGGCATAGGCTTCCAGGGCGACCGGCGCCGAGAAGATGCCCGCGCAGCCGCAGGCCGATTCCTTGGCCCTGCGCGCATGCGGTGCACTGTCGGTGCCGAGAAAAAATTTGGGGTTGCCGCTGGTCGCCGCGGCACAAACCGCCGCACGGTGCGCTTCGGCTTTCAGAACCGGCAGGCAGTACATATGGGGCCGCAGACCGCCGCGAAACAATTCATTGCGGTTGAAGAGCAGATGCTGGGGCGTGACCGTGGCGGCGACCTGAGCCGGACTCGCGCTTACGAAATCCACCGCATCGGCGGTCGTGATGTGTTCCAGCACGATGCGCAATTCGGGGAGTTCGCGCTGGATGGGCGTCAGGATTTGCTCTATGAATACGGCTTCGCGGTCGAACACGTCGATGTCCGGATCGGTGACCTCACCATGGACCTGCAAGACGACCCCGCGCTGCGCCATGCGCTCCAGGACCGGCAAAATCCCGGCGATATGGGTGACGCCGGAATCCGAATTGGTGGTGGCGCCAGCCGGATACAGCTTGAAGCCCACCACGAATGGCGCATCGGCGGCCCGATCGACTTCGTCCACTGCGGTGTTGTCGGTCAGGTACAGGGACAGCAGCGGCTCGAATTTCGAGCCCGCGGGCAAAGCGTCCAGGATGCGCTGCCGGTAGGCGCTGGCGGCCGCGACGTCGGTTACCGGCGGACTGAGGTTGGGCATGACCACGGCGCGGGCAAATTGCCGCGCGCTGTAGCCCACCACGGCCGCCATGGCGGCGCCGTCGCGCAGGTGCAGATGCCAATCGTCCGGCCGATTGATGATCAGATCGTTCAAAGCTTCTCCTTGTGACCGTTATAATCGCCGCCCCGCATTCCCCGGGGCAACCGCGTCCCTCTTCGGAAACCGCCATGTCTGGAATCAAAAAAGTCGTGCTCGCCTATTCGGGCGGCCTGGATACCTCGGTCATACTCAAGTGGCTGCAGGATGAGTATCAATGTGAGGTGGTGACCTTTACCGCCGATCTGGGTCAGGGCGAGGAAGTTGAAGAGGTCCGCCCCAAGGCCGAAGCGCTGGGCGTGCGCGAGATTTTCATTCGCGATCTGCGCGAAGAATTCGTGCGTGATTACGTATTTCCCATGTTTCGCGGCAACGCCATCTACGAAGGTGAATATCTGCTGGGCACCTCCATAGCCCGGCCCTGCATCGCCAAAAACATGATCGACATCGTGCGCGAGACCGGCGCCGACGCGATCGCCCACGGCGCCACGGGCAAAGGCAATGATCAGGTGCGCTTTGAGCTGGGCGCCTATGGGCTGATGCCCAGCGTGAAAGTGATCGCCCCTTGGCGTGAATGGAATCTGAACTCCCGCGAGAAATTGCTGGCCTATGCGGCCCAGCACGGGATTTCGGTGCCGCGCAAGAAGGATGGCGGTTCGCCCTATTCCATGGATGCCAATGCGCTGCACATCTCCTATGAAGGCGGCGAACTGGAAGATCCCTGGTGCGGCCCCGACGAGGCCATGTGGCGCTGGACCACCGCGCCCGAGTTGGCGCCGGATCAGGCGCAGGAAATCACCATTGCCTTCCGCAACGGCGACCCGGTTGCCATCGACGGTGAAGAATTGAGCGCTTATGTCCTGCTGGACCGGCTCAATCAACTGGGCGGAGCGCACGGCGTAGGCCGGCTGGATATCGTGGAAAACCGCTATGTGGGCATCAAATCGCGCGGCTGCTATGAAACCCCGGGCGGCACAATCTTGCTGCGGGCCCATCGCGCCATGGAGTCGCTGACTCTGGATCGCGAAGCGGCGCACCTGAAAGATTCGCTGCTCAGCAAATACGCCGAACTGATCTATAACGGCTATTGGTTCAGCCCCGAGCGCGAGGCGCTGCAGGCGCTGATCGACAATACCCAGCGCACCGTAAACGGTGAGGTGCGGCTCAAGCTCTACAAGGGCAATGTCACCGTGCTGGGTCGCCGCTCAGCAAGCAATAGCCTGTTCGACGAGGCTATTGCGACTTTCGAAGACGATGCCGGCGCCTATGATCAGCGCGATGCGGCGGGCTTTATCAAGCTCAACGCATTGCGTTTGAAGCTGGGCAAGCGCTAGGAATCAGAAGCGGATACCCAGGATCTGAATCACGCCGACGGCGATCAAATAGCCGGCGACGATGTAGTTCAGCAGCTTGGGTTTGATCAGGATGGCCACGCCGGCGGCGATGGCCAGCAAGGGGGCGAGCTCGAGATGTAGGGTCATGATTTTGGCCTTGGAGTGAGCCTGCATGCTACGCGCAAATCCGCGGCCTTATTCGGGAACCGGCGCGTCGGGGACCCGATCATTGGCGATGATGTCCCGCGTCTCCTCTAGCCAGGCAATCCAGTCCTGTTCGTAGCGGATGCCGCGGCGCAGGGTGAGGTAGGGCAAACGCAGCTTTGCGCGGCGCGGATTTGCTAACGCGAAGTAGGCCGCTTCAGCCTGTCTATGGCTGGCCAGCTTCTCGCGATGCGCCGACAAATGGCGAGACAATTCGCTTACCAGCGATTCTCGGTCCGCCAGGTGCGCTGCAAACACCTTGATCAGCACCCCGTCGCGCACCACCGGTGATTTTTCCGGCTGGTTCATCCACTGCGATAGTGCGGCTTTGCCCTGCGCGGTAATCTGGTATTCCTTGCGATCCGGTTTGCCGGCCTGCTCCTGTGTGCAATGGCTGACCAGTCCAGCGCTATTCAGCGCCTTGAGCTGCTGGTAAATCTGCTGGTGTGAGGCCTGCCAGAAATTGCCTATGCCCTTGGCGAAGCGCTGGCTCAGGTCGTAACCGCTGCCGGGCTCGCGTTCGAGCAGAACCAAAATCGCGTGTTTGAGAGACATATGCAAATTGTTGCATATGGAAATGAATTCGGCTATACATATGCAATAAATTTCATATGTGAGTGGCTGATGAAACGTACTGGGCTTCGATATCGCGCGAGTCGCGCGGCGGATCACTACGATGTGATCGTGATTGGTTCCGGCATCGGCGGGCTGTGCAATGCGGCGCTGCTGGCCAAGCTGGGCCGCAAAGTCTGTGTGCTGGAGCAGCACTATACGGCCGGCGGTTTCACCCATTCCTATGAGCGCGCGGGCTACGAATGGGACGTGGGCGTGCACTACATCGGCGAAGTGCATAAGCCACACTCGCCGCTGCGGCGCATCTTCGATGTGATCACCGACGGCAAGCTGGAATGGGCGCCGATGGATGAGGTCTATGACCGCATTATTATCGAAGACCGCCAATACGATTTTCGCGTCGGCCGCGAGGCTTTTCAGGCCATGCTGGTCGAGCGTTTTCCGCAGGAAGAGCAGGCGATTGAACGCTATATGGAGCTGATTAACAAAGTTTCACGCTCCATGCAGAAGTTCTTCATGGGCCAGGCCATGAATCCCGGCCTGGCCAAGATTCATCGCCTGCTGCGCTCGCGGCTGGTCCCGCCAGAAACCACCATGACCGTGCGGGAAGTGCTGGAATCGCTGACCGACAACCAGGAGTTGATCGGGGTGCTTACCGGTCAATGGGGCGATTACGGCATGGTGCCGGATCAGGCCACCTTCTTGATGCATGCGGCGGTGGTCAAACATTATTTCGCAGGCGGCAATTACCCGGTCGGTGGGTCCTGGAAGATTGCGGAAAAGATTATCCCGGTCATCCAGGCCAGTGGCGGCGAGGTCTTCACCTACGCCACGGTTAGCGAGATTCTGGTTGAGGGCGGGCGCACGGTCGGCGTTAAACTTGATAACGGCGATGTGCTGAAAGCCGACAAGGTGGTGAGCTCGGTGGGTGCGCGCCTGACCTACGGCAAGCTCTTGCCCGAGCCTCTGCGGCGTCAGCACGGTTACGAAGCCAAGCTGGAGAAGGTCAAACCCTCGGGCTCGAGTTTGTGCCTGTTCCTGGGCTACAAGGGTACGGCGGCAGAACTCAAGCTGCCGAAAACCAATTTCTGGATTTATCCCAGTCCGCATCACGAGCAGAATGTGGAACGCTTCGCTGCCGATATCGATGCGGATTTCCCCATGCTCTACGTGTCCTTCCCATCGGCCAAAGATCCGGAATGGGAGCAGAACTATCCGGGCAAGAGCACCGTGCAGGTGCTGACCATGGCGCCCTACGACTGGTTTGAAAAATGGTCGGGCAGCACCTGGAACAAGCGCGGCGCGGAATATGACGCGCTCAAGGAGAAGCTGACTCAGCGGCTGCTGGCCGAGCTTTACAAACATATGCCCCAGTTGGAAGAGGCGCTGGATTTTGCCGAACTCGCCACCCCGCTTTCCACCGAGTGGTTCCACCTTTATGACCGCGGCGAGATTTACGGTCTGGACCATGACCCCAAGCGCTTCGATCAGGCCTGGTTACACCCCACCACGCCGATCAAGGGTTTGTATTTGACCGGTCAGGATGTCGTGACCGCCGGTGTCGGCGGGGCGCTGATGGGTGGCATGTTGACCACTGGCGCGATGGTGGGGCTCAAGGAATTCGGCAAGGTGAACAAGATGCTGAAGGATTGGGTGGCGCCTGAGGGCGAAGCCCTGGGCGATCCCCAGCCGGCCTAGCTGGGCGCCAGGGCGGCGTTGATGACCTGCAAAACTTCTGCGCCGTAGCGCTCCAGTTTGCTGGCCCCTATGCCGGGCACGTCGGCCAGGGCGTCCAGATCAGCCGGCCTTTGTGCCGCCAGGGCGGCTAACGTGGCATCGTGGAACACCACGTAGGGCGGCACGCCGGCTTCCTGGGCGGTGTCCAGGCGCCAGGCGCGCAGGGCGTCGAACAGATCCTGATCGCCAGCTTCCACAACCCGGCGGCCCGTGCGGGTGCGGGTTTTTTTGGTTTCGGTGGGGCGGCGCAATTGCAGCTCCCGTTGCCCGCGCAGCACCGGCATGGCTGCCTCGGTGAGGCGCAGACCGCCGTAGCCGTCAATGTCCACCGCCAGCAGGCCACCGGCCACGAGTTGCCGGTAAATGCCGCGCCAGGCCGCTATCGAGGTTTCATTGCCGCAGCCAAAGGTTTTGAGGTCGGCATGGCCAAACTTGCCGATTTTGTCAGTGGCATTGCCGCGCAAGAGGTCAATCAGGTGCCCGACCCCGAAACGCTGACCGGTGCGGTAGACCGCCGATAGCGCTTTTTGGGCGTCCGTGCTGCCATCGTAGGTTAGCGGCGGCTCCTGGCAGTTATCGCAATTGCCGCAGGGCTGCGGCATGTCCTGACCGAAATACTTCAGCAGGCTTTGGCGCCGGCAGGTGGTGGTTTCACACAGGCCCAGCATGGTATCCAGCTTGTGCCGCTCGACCCGTTTGCGGGCTTCGGAGGATTCGCCGGATTCCAGCATTTGCCGGCGGCGTACCACGTCGTTGAGGCCGTAGAGCATAAAAGCGTCCGCGGCCAGGCCATCACGTCCGGCGCGGCCGGTCTC
>JBFIIN010000136.1:0-8606 GCA_041601225.1 Oceanococcus sp. | reverse complement strand
ATCCCACGTAAACGCTAAACTCATTCATGACCTGCCCCTCCTCAATGTGGCTCTGCCTTTGGATACCCATCCGCACGGTAACCCACGACCTTTGCGGATGGGGCAGGTCAATCCATGATGTCTAGCCCGGCTGGCAGTCTGTCGGACTTACCATGATCTACTGCGATGTCCTCTACCTGGCCGCTTGCTCGGCGCTCCTTCGTCAAATAGTTCGACTCCTTTCCTCAGAATCGCCCAGCAATCGCCTCAGGCAGCGAAAATCGCGCGACGATCGGGCAAGTCCGACAGGCTGCTAGCGCGTTACGGTGACGCCGGCAGTCTGTGACTTCGGGCCCTGCGGGGCGAGACCCGGCGAATCCGAGTCGGACTCATCGATGATGTGAGGAGCATCGGGTCTCTGCCTGGCGGAGCGGATCGGGGAATCCGGCCGCAAGCGCGCGGCCGCGGCCCTTTGTGCCTGTGCGGCGCACACTCCGCAGTCAAGCCGCCAGGCGAATCACCAGCCAGTAACTGCCCAGGCCTGCGACCCCAGCCGCCACCAGATCCGGCGTCTGATGGAACTTTCGACTGAGCCAGCGCAGCAGCGGCCAGCTCACCAGTACGACCAGCAACTGACCCAGTTCCACGCCCAGGTTGAAACCCAGCAGGCCGGGCCAGATCGAGGTGGCCGGCGCGGACATGCTGCTGAGCGCTCCGGCGAAACCAAAACCGTGGAACAGGCCAAAGGCGAAGCTGATCCCGGCGCGCCACATGCCGGCTCGTTGCGTCCGGCGGAGCAGGGCGAAGTGACAGAATGTGAAGCTCGCCAGGCCCAGCCAGGCGAGCCCATTGCCAGGCAGCAGGGCTATGGCGAGTGTGCCTCCGGTGAGCGCCAGAGGGATGCCCCAGCCCTGGCCGCTGCGCTGCCAGCTGGTTTCCGCGGCGACCAGAATGATGGTCAGCGCGATCAGGGCCTCCAGAGTCGCGGCTTCCGGTCGCGCCCACCCCAGGACCGCCAAAGCCAGAGTCAGGCTATGGGCCAGGGTGAATCCGCTGACCACCAGGACCAGCTCTCCCAGGCTCGCGCACAGCAGCAGCAAGGCCAACAGAAACGCAAGATGGTCCCAGCCACTGAGAATATGGCGAAAGCCCAGCCCGATGGTCGAGCCGACCAGCGCGGGCGCAGCCTGATTGAAGTCGCTGGCCCAACTCAGACGGGTGCCGCTGAGGACGCGCTGGGCGACCCCCGGTTCGCCGCGCACATTCAGTATATGTTGATGGTTGTTGAGCGGCGAACCAAACAACCTGAATTCGATGCGTGGCGTGCCGGCACCCGCGCAGTGGAGCTCCCAACGGGCGCCCAGCCAGCCATCGGCCAGAGGGATCAGGCTTGGCGTGTGGGCCGCACAGGCCGTATCTGCGCGCAGCAGAATCAGATCCTGCATCAGCGCGCGCAGCACGGCCTGCTCGTATTTGGGGGTCGAATCCGGCAGTAGCCCCAGGCGCGTGAGATCGATATCCCGGATGCGCACCGCCACCTGCGCGCTGGTCTGTTCGAGTTCCCAGGATGAATACGAGGTGCTGCGATCATGTGCCCCTGCGGTCTCTGTGGCCAGGAGCAGCAGTACCAGGATAAGCCGGAGCGGCATGCGCCTAGTCATCGGCCACGACAACGCGCTTCTCCTTGCGCAGTTCGGCCACAGTGGCCTGCAGGGAGCGCTCAGCCTGACGGCGCAGATATTCGCTTTCAACTTCCGCGCGGATAGACCCCAGCTCCGGCAATTGGCCCGCCCTGCGCTGGAGGACATAAATTACATACCAGGCTTCGTCGACGGGCAGCGGGTCGGCCACCTCGCCGGCCGCCAGCGCTAGGGTGTGTTCACTGAGCTGGTCGCCCAGGTATTGGCGCAGGCGTGTGGCTGGCAACCAGGCGTCCGGAACGGGCATGCGCTGGCCGTGCCGCGCCGTGCTGGCCAGCAGGGCCGCCGGCCCATCCGCGCGCAAGTCCCGGACCAGCGCATTCGCCAGGGCGGCATCGGTATACCGCAGCACCTTGACCCGCAACTCGTCCGGGCGCTTGAAAAATGCCGCCTGCGTGGCGAAGAAGGCCGCCAGCGTTTTGGCGTCGGGCGGGGTCAGCCCGGCCGCTGCGATATGGGAATCCAGCAAGGCCCGCACCAGGCTGCCCCGCACCTGGCGCAGCTGGCTGGCCAAGCCGATCTCGATGGCGTGCTGGAGCAGCAGCTCTTCGTCGATCAGGCTGTCGAGTATGCGCTGGCGATCCTGCGCGCCCAGTGCTGATTCGCGGTCGCGGGTCGCAGCGTCCAGAGCCTGTTGATAATCTGCCCGCGATATCAGCACGGTGCCGACTCGGGCGATTGCGTCGCCCTGCAGGCTTGGTTTTGGCTCCTGAACCAGGGACCACAGCGCCACGCCCAGCCCGGCCAGCATGCCGGCTGGCAGCCACAAGTTCGCGCTCGCCGAGCGCCCGGATTTGTTCAGCATGCAGCCAATTCCCTGAGGTGCGCGCGGCAACTTACCGCAGGACGGGCGGCACGTCATCCGCGCTGCGATTCCGCGTCGCCGACTCTCTGTCAGGCAGCGCTACACCTCCCGCTTCGGTCGGGGTATTGTGTGGACAAACTTGGGGGGGTCCTATGGCAGTTGTTCGATTTCTGTTGGTGTCATTGCTGGTGCTCACGGTGGGTACCGCGGTCCTGATTTACCTGGACGGATCGGGTCAGCCGGAAGTGGCCGGCCAGATCGTGGGGCCCGCTCAGTCGATTGAGCGGGTGTCAGGCGCGGTCGCTGCGCAGCGCCAGGCGATTCAGTTGGTGGGCGGGCCCGCGGACAAGCAGATCCTGTTCGGCGATCTGCATGTCCACAGCACCTTTTCCATCGATGCGTTTTTATGGAGCCTGCCGATCATGAACGGCAAGGGCCTGCATCCGCCGGCCGACGCCTGTGATTACGCGCGCTACTGCTCCGATCTGGACTTCTACAGCTTGACCGACCACGCCGAAGGTCTCACGCCGCGTCATTGGTCGATGATCAAGGATACGGTGCGCCAATGTAATGCGCTGACGGACCCGGAAAACCCCGACCTCGTGGCCTTTCTGGGCTGGGAATGGACCCAGGTCGGCAATACCCCGGAGTCCCATTATGGGCATCGCAACGTGGTGTTGCTGGAAACTGCGGAAGAGAAGGTGCCCGCGCGCCCGATCACCTCGGGTGGCCTGCCCCTGAAACACATGCGCCGCCGTACCATGGGGCCGACCATGGAGAAGCTGGCGCCCTATGTGGCGGATTTCGAGAACCGGCAAAGCATCAAGGACCAGTTTTACAAACAGGCGGACCTGCGCTCCGTACCATTCTGCGCCGAAGGTGTGCACGTGCGGGACCTCCCGGTGGATTGCGTGGAGTCAGCCGAATCGCCGCACGCCCTCTGGGAACGGCTGGATCAATGGGGCGTGGCCGCGATGGCCATCCCGCACGGGACGGCATGGGGTTTCTATACGCCACCCGGAGTGAAGTGGGACAAGCAGCTGACGCGGGCTCAGCACAGCGCCAAATACCAGCCGCTCATCGAGGTCTTTTCCGGGCATGGAAATTCGGAGGAGTATCGGGATTGGCGCGCGGTGGACATCGACGCTCAGGGTGGCCAGCACTGCCCGCAGCCGTCGGAGGACTATCTGCCGTGCTGCCACCAGGCCGGAGAACTCATTCGCGCGCGCTGCGATGACCCTGGTTCCAGCGCCTGCGCGGCCAAGGTGCAGAAGGCGCGCAAGGATTATCTTGATGCCTCGGTGGCCGGGCATCTGGTGGTGCCGGGCGCCAAGCCCGAGGATTGGCTGGGTTGCGGCCAATGTGCGGACTGTTATCTGCCGGCGCTGAACTACCGTCCAGGCAATTCAGTGCAGTACATCATGTCGCTGTCGAACTTCGCAGAGCCCGATGCCGATGGCGATCCGCAACGCTTTCGCTTCGGCTTCATCGCATCCAGCGACAATCATGCGGCACAGCCCGGCACCGGCTACAAGGAGATCGATCGCCACCAGAACACCGAAACTTTCGGGCCCACCAACGAATCCACCCGTCGCGATTTTTCGGATGTGGCCAAGCGGCCCGACCCGGGTCCCGACTCGGTTCCATTTGATCGCATCAACACGCATTTCAACCTGTTCCAGTACGCCGAATCCGAGCGGCTGGGATCCTTCTTCTACACCGGCGGCCTGGTAGCCGTACACAGCGCGGGCCGGACCCGCGAGCAGATCTGGGATGCGATGCAGCGCAAGGAGGTCTATGGAACCTCAGGTGAGCGCATGCTGCTGTGGTTCGACCTGCTCAACGGCCCTCAGGGGGAACTGAGCATGGGCGGCGAAGTCGAGCTCGCGCAGGTGCCGCGCTTCCGGGTGCGGGCAGTCGGCGCCTTTGAACAGAAGCCGGGCTGCCCGGCGGATAGCGTGGCGGCTCTCGGGGCCGAGCGCCTTGACTACATGTGCGGGGGAGAATGCTACAACCCCGGTGACCGGCGGCGGCTGATCGAGCGTATTGAGGTGGTCCGTATCCGCCCGCAGGCTGAATCGGGCGAGCCGCTTGCCGACCGCATCGAAGATCCCTGGCGGATTATCGAATGCACAGGCGACCAGACCGGTTGCGAGGTTGAATTCGAGGATCCGGATTTCGTGGCCGCCGCGCGAGACACCCTGTATTACGTGCGGGCCTTGCAGCAGCCGACCCCGACCATCAATGGTGCGACCGTGCGCTGCAAGGGCGACAGCTGCGCTCGCGTGGATATCTGTTACGGCGATGCGCGCACGGACTTGCAGGATGATTGCCTGGCACCGGTGGCCGAGCGCGCCTGGTCATCGCCCATCTATGTGGACTACCTGGCGCCGGAAGCGTGAGTGAAGACCGCTTCCAGCCCAGTGCCTTTCAGCGTGAGGAGCTGCTGTCGCTCGGGCGGCGCGAAGTTTGTCTTCAGTATCAGGTGCGCTATGGCGATGGCGGGCAGGCCGAACGTGTTCAAGAGGCCCTGCGCTCGACCCTGCCGCAGGCTTCCGGAACCATCCTGTCGGCGTCGCGTGTGCAGCAACGGCTCATCGGCGAAGGCGCGGAGGATTGGGACGAATTCTGGCTGATTCGCTTCCCCAGCCCGGAGCATGGTGTGGGGCACGTCACGGGCGCATTGTTCCGGCGCGCGCTGGACGGGATTGCGGAGTTTCAGGTCCAGCTGGCCACGCCGCCGTCCAGTCGTCAACGATTGCTGCTGGGGGCCGCGCATTCGCTCTTGCGGCTGTTGCCGATGGCGGGCCACGAGGCGGATATCGGCGCCGAGCAGATGTCGGGCGGAATCAACCCCAGCCCTGCCCAGTATCAGGAATTTGCGGCCGGCATACCTTCGCCGCGGGTGCATATGTTCAATCTGCTGCGCTTCCACGAGCGGGCTCGCTACAGCGACGGTGACCATGGCCGGACCGGCGCACAGGCCTATGCCCGGGGCTACGGACCGGTCGCCCTGGCCCATATCGCCCGGCTGGGGGGCAAGCCCATTTTTCTGGGTCGCTACCGTGCGACGATACTGGGCGCCGGCGGAGACCCCTGCAGCGGGGCCTGGGATGAACTGGCCGTGGTGGAATACCCCGGTCGGCAGGCTTTTGCGCGGATGTTGCGGTCGCCCAGCTATCAAAAGGCTCTGGAGCATCGCCGTGCGGGGTTGGCAAGCACCTGCCTGTGGGCGGCGGCGCCCCACGAGGCATAACCGGGTCTCGCCCCAGGCCCGCGCCCGGTGGTGAGGCTTCCGCGTGCGCTTGGCCGGGCTTGACTCTTGGGTCGGTGACGTCGCATCTGTCGCGCCAGCCAGTTCGTTCAGATGTCCGAGCCTGGGCGCTGCCGGCATACCCATCCGCGGGTGAACTTTCGGCTTCAGACCATGCGGCGTTCACCAGCTGGCGCACAGGTGAATGGAGGTCAATCACGGATGGGGCGGCTCAGCAGCCGGGCGGTTCTGGTCAGTGGCCAACGGCATCAGGAGCAAGAGCGCGCGAGCGGCAATCAGCCTCACAGGGTCGTGGTGCCATGGATTGCCCTGGCGTCGCGTAGGGCGAAGCGCCTGGGCGATGACCGTGGCGCCGCCCAGGAGACGCGGCGCTCAATATTTCCGGCCGCCCATTAGCTGCCGGGGTGCCGCGCTGCCCTGCAGGGCATAAAAAAGCCCCGGCGTGGGCCGGGGCTCGGTATTCGAACGCTGCCGTTTAACGCGCGAGCTTCGACACGTTGCTGGGGTTGAAATATTCGTCGTCGAACGTGCTGCGAATGACTTCGGCGTCTTCGTTGCTCATGTCCATGACCAGATAGCGATTGGCCTGCAGGTCATAGATCGTTCCGGCCACCGGCATGATCGCCGGTTCGACATAGAAATTCGCCCAGTGCGCTTCCTGGAAGCGCCACAGCTCATCGCGTTTGTCGTAGATGTCGACCAGAGCCACTGACCAGGAATCTTCGTCGATGTAAAACACCCGCCGCTTGTAAATGTGGCTGGTGCCGGCCTGCAGAGTGGCATCGACTTCCCAGACCCGATGCAGCTCGTAGCGCGTCAGGTCCTGGTTGAGATGGCCCTTCTTGACGATGTCCTTGTACTTGTACTTGTCACTGTGCAGTTCGTAGGAGTTGTAGGGTATGTACATCTCCCGCTTGCCAACCAGTTTCCAGGTGTAGCGATCGGTGGCGCCGTTGTAAGCGTCCAGCTGGTCATTGGTGCGCAGGCCATCGGAGCCGGTGCCCGGGTTGTCGTAAGCGACATTCGGCGCGCGGCGTAGCCGGCGCTGGCCGGGGTTGTACAACCACGCGCGACGTGGCTCGGAAATCTGGTCCATGGTTTCGTGGACCAGCAATATGCCACCAGCCTGACGCGCGGGCTCCAGGGTCTTTTGCAGGAAGAAGGTGATGACGTTGTTCAGATCCGCCGTCGTCTTGTTCGGATAGTTGTAGGTGAAGCTAGCGTCTTCCTGCAACTTGAAGATCGTGAACGCGCCCGACTGCTGAACCGCGGCCTGATTGTTAAAGCGGGTAATTGCGCGGCCACGGTAGCGGGTCTTGTGATTCCAGATGACCTCCTTGCCGGACTGGGGAATTGGAAACGGGACGCCCGTTATGGCGTTCTTCATCGATTCCCCGTCGTTCTCCAGATACGCCTGGGTCGCGTTCTTTTTGGAGGCCTCATAGTAAAAGGCCGGTGCGGCAAAGCTGCGGCGCGTGGCGTAGACGGGAATCTTGTAATCATCGAAACGCGTGAGCATCTCGATCTGGCCGGCGGACAGCTTGTCCTTGTACTCGCCCATATTGGCTTTGGTGATCGTGAACTTCGGCTTGTCGTCCGGCCACGGGTTCACCACGCGCGCCCCTTCCTTGTAGGGCTCGCTGGACTTGTCCAACCCGCCATCCCATGCCGGGATCGCGCCGTCCGCGCTGGCGGCTTTCTCACCGCCGGTGGGGGTCAGGGTCGTGCCCAGCTTTGCGGCTTCGTCCGCCGACACCTTGGCGGCGGCGGGTCCGGCAGCCAGGATGAGTGCCGCGATAACGGTCCTCATGGCAGCTGATTTCATTGATATTCTCCTTTGGCCTGAGTGGACGCCAGCGGCGTCGTTGTTTTGAGTTCCGCGGGTAGGGTAATGGATTCTGCTCCCAGATTTGAACACCAGCGTTCGGACAGGTTCAGTTACAGGCCCGAATGCTGCTCATTTTGTGGTGCAGGGGCCAAGATGTCTGCCGGACCAGTGGCTGGTCATCACCAGATTCTGGCCCGCGAAAAACATGGTCATCAACATCTTGCCGCTTGCCGTTTTTCCTTTCGAAATGAATTCGCCCGCGCCAACCATCTGCGGCCCGTTGGCGGGGCCGCATTGCATCTTCCACTTCAGTGTTGTCGCCGTCTCGTCGAGATCCGTGACATGACAGGTATCGTCATTCATGAAATCGCTGGTCGGGTCAAAATCTCCTTCTTCGACACACTCGCTGCGCGTTTGCCGGCGCTCGCCCATCATCGGACTTTGCATCACCATCGTCACTTCCCATTGCCCCGGTTCGAAGCTTAGCGCGGCCGCGCCGGCAGCATGAACTGTTGCCGCGATCGCAATCCATGATGGTCGCAGCATGAGCTGGACTCCTCGATTATGCGAAGCCAACATGCTAACCCGAAAAGACCGGAATCCGGGTGAAAAACGCCGAAATTTGCGCTGCCTGATTTTTGTCGCCAGCGTTACGCATTCTTTACAAAATATTGACGCTCGCCGTGGCCTGATACATCGGCGCCGCAATGGCGCGTCCCCGATCGTATCCCCGACGATCGACCCGAAGCCGGCGCTGTTCCCCTGCGGCGCCGGCTTCATCTTGTTTCTTCTCCCGATCCTGCCCCGCCGACGGCGGTGAGAGCCTGCAGGTGCCCACAAAAAAGCCAGCGCTAAGGCTGGCTGTTTTGCATATATGGCTCCCCGGGACGGGCTCGACAGATTCGATCGGACTCGAATCTGGACGGCCGCAGGCCGCCCGCAGGGCCAGGGCCATGGATGGCCCTGGTCAACCGCCGACGGCGGTGAGAGATTGCAGGTGCCCACAAAAAAGCCAGCGCT
>JBFIIN010000135.1:0-8607 GCA_041601225.1 Oceanococcus sp. | reverse complement strand
GGCCACCGTAGCGCAAAGCAATCCCGGCAGGTAGACCGTGCGCCGGCGCTGCCGGGTGGCCGCGGCAGACAGCACGACGTCGTCCGAAACGCTGTCGCGCCACCGCTGGGCGACGCCCATGTCATCAAACGCGGCCCTCCGGATCGCGGTGCACCCACCCCAGCAACTCACCACAAACGGCAGGGTCGACAGGGCATGCAGATAGCTGTGCAGCACGCAGTAGGCGACCGAACTCACGCTCGCCCGCGCGCCCGCGCGCGGTGTGGCTCGGCTGTGGCTGGTGGTAATGGCGACCGCCTCGTCATCCATGGGCTCCAGCAGGCGCGCGAGCCAATCCGGCGGCACGTGGATATCGCTGTCGGCAAAGGCATAGACATCGGCATCCGGAAAGGCCGCGATGCCG
Organism: Oceanococcus sp.; assembly: GCA_041601225.1. Lineage (GTDB taxonomy): Bacteria > Pseudomonadota > Gammaproteobacteria > Nevskiales > Oceanococcaceae > JBFIIN01. Next base: position 8,204 of record JBFIIN010000135.1, on the reverse strand, counting down.
CGCAGTAAGTTGTGATTTTTCTGGCCGCAGTGCCGCGCCGGACCCGCCGCCACGCAATCGACATGCGCATGGCGCCGGGCGGCGGCCCGGGCCAGCGCTCCGGCCGGGCTGTCCAGACTTTCGACGCAGACAATCAGTCGCTCAGCGAGCGCCTGCCGGCACAAGCTGTCCAGCGCCCTCCGGGTCGATGGGCTGTCCACATGGATGGGCAGGAACAGATGGACCCGGAGCCCCGTTGCGGTCGCCGCACCGCGCCGCGCATAGTCCGCCAGCGCGCGCCGACGCAGCCGCAAGGCATGCAGGCAGACCAGAACCTGAAAGCCGCCGAGCGCCAGCGCCGTGACCGCCCACCCTTGGGCCAGCCCGTTCACCGCGCCCGGTCTTCGTCCGGGTGGAACGAAGCCTTGGTGTCAGGAACGCTGCGAGCGCAGGGCCACATTACAGATTGCACTTGCACAACCCCGAACGGTATCGTAAGTGCGAATCTACGCGAGCTCTGCAATTCATGACAGACCCGGAGAATTCGGTCCACGTGCGTCCTATCAGTTTGCCGCAGGATGCCCTGAGATTCGTCGGTGCATGGTGGTCGATCAACGCCAGCGACCCGCACTGGGTTGCGCCGCTAATCTTTGAACGAAAGCAGTTTCTCGACCCGGCGCGCAATCCCTTCTTTCAGCACGCCGACGTCCAATGTTTCATGGCCTTTCGAGGCGACCAGTGCGTGGGCACGATCAGCGCGCAGATCGACCACGAATTTCAGAAACAGGAACCCGGCGTCGGCTTTTTCGGCTTTTTCGAGTTCATCGACGACCCTGCGGTGGCGTCGGCGCTGGGCCAGGCCGCGTGCAACTGGCTGGAACAGCGCGGCATGCGCAGCGCGCGCGGCCCTTTCAACTTCAACGCCAATCACGAATTTGGCGCGCTGGTTGAAGGCTTCGATACCGACCCTTGTATCGCCAATCCGACCAACCAGCCCTATTACGACCGCCGCTACAAGGAAGCCGGCTTCCGCCCGGCCAAGGACTGGTACGCGTACTGGTTCGACCAGCAAGGTCCGCCGGAATACATGCTGTCGGTCGGTGAACGATTCATGGAGCGCAATCCCGAAGTCCGCTTGACGATGGCGGACAAGAAGCGCTGGCAGGAGATGATGGACTGGACCTACGAGATCTATAACGATGCGTGGTCCGAGCAATGGAGTCATTCGCATATGACCCGCGCCGATCTGGACCATCTGGCCGCGGGGGTGCGCGCCCTGATTGACGAGCGACTGATCTGGTTTGCTTTCGTTGACGGCGAGCCGGCGGGCCTGGCGCTGTCGGTGCCCGACTGGAATCAGGTGGTCAAGAAAATGAACGGCCGGCTGTTGCCGCTGGGCTGGTGGCATCTGCTGACCGGGCGACGCAAGATTACCGCCATGCGGATCTGGATTCTGGGCATCAAGCACAAGTTTCAGCACCTGCCGCTGGGCGTGCCGCTGTATCTGCGGACCTGGGAAGAAGCGCGCAAGCTGGGCTATCAGGGCGCCGAGGCCAGCCTGATCATCGAGGACAACTACCGCATGCGCGGCGCGCTGGAAAAACTGGGGGGGCGGATCTACAAGACCTATCGCCAGTACGAGATCGGGCTGCATGCTTGAGCGTCAGCAGGCTGTTACCGCGCCACCCCGGTCCGCCGCCACCCCCGCCATCTGGCTGAGCCACACCGCGGCGGGGCCCACCGTGCCGCGCGCCATCCGGGATGGCGCTGGCGGGCCCGGCGCCTTTCGTTTTCTGGACGGATACACCGAACGCTGTGTGGGCTTCGCCGAGCTGTCGCGCGCCATCGACCAGCGGGCGGCGCAGTTGCTCGCCTGCGGGCTGCGCAAGGGCGATCGCATGGCCCTGATCGTGCCGGACAATTATGAATTCCTGCTGAATTTCCTTGGCGCGCTGCAAGTGGGCATCGTGCCGGTGCCCATGTTCCCGCCGCTGGGTTTTGGCAAGCTCGACGCCTACATCGACGGCGCTTCACGCATCCTGAATGCCGCCGGCGCCTGCCTGCTGATCACCACGCGCCAGGTCCAGCCCGTGCTGGGCTCGCTGCTGGGCCGAACCCCCAGCCTGCGCGACCTGCTCTGCACCGACGATTTTCCTGTCAATACCGGCGCCGCGGCCGTCGACATCGATCATATCCAGCTCGACGATATCGCCTTTCTGCAGTTCACCTCCGGCAGCACGGCCTGGCCCAAGGGGGTCATCGTCACCCACCGCAGCCTGCTGGCCAACCTGAACGCCATCATGCGCTACGGGCTGCAGCTCACCCCGCAGACCGACAGCGCGGTGTCGTGGCTGCCGACCTATCACGACATGGGCTTGATCGGCTTCCTGCTCGCGCCGCTGTGGTACATGGGGTCGGTCACCTTCATCTCCACCCTGGCCTTTCTCAAGAACCCGGCGATCTGGCTGCAGACCGTCAGCGAGCGGCGTGGGACGGTCACCTTTGCGCCCAATTTCGCATTTGCGCTGGCCATGCGGCGCACGCCGGCCGACCAAATCAAGGCGCTTGATCTGTCCTGCCTCAAGGTGCTGGGCTGCGGCGCCGAGCCCAATCATCCCGGCATGCTGCGTGAATTTCTCGCCCATTTTGCCGGCGCCGGCCTGAAACCCGAGGCGCTCATGCCCTGCTATGGCATGGCCGAGGCCACCCTGGCCATGACCTTCTGCGGTCCGGGCATCGGCTTGCGCACCGACACGATCAGGGCCAGCAGCTATCACGGCCAGGGGCGGGCCATCGCCGCGGCCCCCGGTGAGGACAGCCTGGAGATTGCCAGCTGCGGCCGCGCCTTGCCTGACCACAAGGTGAGCATCATCGATGAATCCGGCCAGGTCCTGCCGGACCGGCACATCGGCGAAATTCAATTCGCCGGCCCCAGCGTGACGCCAGGCTATTACGGCCAGGAACCCGGCCGGACCTATACCGCGCAAGGCCTGCGCACCGGCGACCTGGGCTATGTCGTCGATGGCGAGCTGTTCGTGACCGGCCGCAGGAAGGATCTGATCATTCTCAATGGCCGCAACTACGACCCGCAGATCATCGAGTGGGAGGTCACCGAGGTGCCCGGCGTGCGCAAGGGAAGCGCAGTGGCCTTTTCACGACCATCCCGCAGCACCGAGGAGCTGGTGATCGTGGCCGAGAGCCGCCAGCCCGAGGCCGCCGCGCTGCGCGACGCCATCCAGCTGCGGGTCCGCGAAAGCCTGCAACTGTCTCCCGCGGATGTCGTCCTGCTGGCGCCGGGCCAGGTGCCCAAGACCTCCAGCGGCAAGCTGCAGCGCGCGCGCGCCCGCAGCCAGTATCTGCGGGGCGCCCTGGGCCGGGAGGGCGTCCGGACCCTGGGTCACCGCGGCCAGTGGCTGATCCTGGCCAAGCACCTGGTGATTTCCTTTCTCGCCCGCCTGCGCCACCGCCTGCGCCGGCACGACTGACATCCGGAGCCTGTGATGACCCCATACACCGAATTCGCCGAACTGCTGCGCCAGGCCGCAAGCGCGGCCGGCCAGCCGGACATTCCGGACTTCGACATGCGCGACCCGATCGCAAAGCTTGGCCTGGATTCCATCGTGATGTTCGAGGTGGTCGGATACTTCGAGCAGCAGCTCCAGCTGCGCCTGCCCGATGACAGGCTGGCGCGGGTCAGGACCGTGCAGGATCTGGCTGATCTCGTCGAGGACTGCCGGTCGGCGTAAGCAGGCGGTAGGGGCGCCGGTCGAAGATCTTCAACAGCGCCGGAAGCAGTAGCAGATCCAGCGCCAGGGCCAGGGCGACGGTCAGCGCACCCAGCTGCCCCAGCTGGGCGTTGACCTCGAAATCCGACAGGCCCATCACCAGCAACCCGGCCAGGATGGTCGCCGACGTCGTCAGCAGAGCGGGTCCGATGTCGCGCAAGGTGGTCGCAACCGCCGCCTCGGCCGCATCGCCGCGGCGCCGGCGATGCTGGTAGCGATGCAGACAGTGGTTCGTGTCATCGACCACGATGCCAAAGGTCATCACCGCCACGATGGACAAACTGAAACTGACGGAGCCCAGGGCATAGCCCCAGATTCCCAGCGCCATCAATGATGGCAACAGATTGGGAATCAGACTGATGAACCCGATGCGCGGGGAGCCAAAGTACAGCAGCAGCACCAGGGAGATGCATGCCAGGCTGACGAAGGTCCCAAACAACAGACTGCGCGTGTTGCTCAGCGACATGTGAGCGAACATCAGGGCCGGTCCCGAGGCGGCGATGTCCACTGCGGCGGCCTGACCCGCCATCCAGTCCAGCGCACGCCGCTCGAAGGCGACGAGTTCCACGCTGGACAGATTGCGCAGCCCGACGGTGAGCCGCAGGCGCGATTTGGCCAGGTCCAGCTGATCGTTGAGGTCCTGTCCGTAATCCAGCGACAGTTCGTAGAGCAGCAAATACTGGGCGATCTCCCCGGCGGAGCCGGGCAGCCGGTAGCGCGCGGATGCCGGGTGCAGGGTCTGGTTGATGCGCTTGAGCACATCGACCACGGAATAGGCGCCGGTCACCTCCGGCTGCGCCAGCAACCAGTTCTGCAAGGCCTCAACCGTCGCCATCAGGACCGGATCGACGATACCCTGGTCGCGGCCTGAGTCCACGACGAAATCGACGAAGTTCAGGCTGCCCAGGTGGCGATCGATGAACTCGGCGTCCTGCCGCAGGCGCGTGGACTCATCGAAATACTCGACCGGGTTGTCGCGCAGTTCGTTGCGCGGCAAACCGGACATGGCCAGCAGCACCAGTCCGCCGCACACAAACAGAACGGTGCGCGGCGGCAGACCGGCCAGCCAGACCCACAGCCCCGCGGGCTGGCGCGGCGCCGGGCGGGCCATGCGCCGGGGCACGGCCAGCGGCAGCAGGACCAGGGTCAATCCCAGGGCCAGCAGGACGCCCAGCGCCGCCGTGTTGCCCAGGTGGCGCAGGGGCGGCGCGGTCGAAAAATTCAGCCCCAGCAGGCCCAGCATGGTGGTGAGACTGGTCAGCACCACCGGACGCGCATTGACCCGCAGGCTCGCGCGCAGGGCGGGAATCCAGGCGCTGCCCTGGGCCATGCGACGCAAAGCGGGCGCCAGCAGATGCACCCCATCGGCCACCGCCAGACTCAGGATGATCAGCGGCGCAGCGGTCAGGGTCGGGGTGATCGGATAGCCCAGCTGTACCGCCAATCCCATCGCCGCCATGGTCGACAGCGCGGCGACGCCGAGGATGGCGACGGTCGCACGCAGATTGCGCAAAGCCAGCCACAGGACCAGGGTCAGGGCGGCGAATGCCAGAGGAATCAACAGCGCAAAGCTCTGATAGGACACCTCGAAAAATGCCGCGCTGATCGACAACACCCCGCCGTAATGAAACGCCACGTCCGGATACTTGCGTTCCAGCCCGGCCAGCAGCTCCCGGACCGCCCGGTCCAGCCGTGGCACGCCCGGGCCAAAATCCGCATCGGGCATGACAACGCTGACGTTGACGCCGGCCGTGCCGGCGTCCGCGGCCAGCAGACGCCCCAGCAATGCCGGCTCGGCCAGGGCCTGCTGACGCCTGCCGGCGAGCGACGCAGCGGTCCAGCTCGCGGGTGCACCCAGCAGATCCTCCACCCCGATCAAGTCGCCCTGCGCGGAAATCAGTGGAAAATTCGCGAGCGATTCGACGCGCCTGGCATAGGGCAGTCGCCAGGCCAGTTCGGTCAGCTCGGCCAGCGCCCGCAGCGCGCCCGGCTCAAACAGATCGCCACGGCCGGGGCGCAGAGCGATAAACACATTGTCGCGCGCGGCGAAGGTCTGTTCGACCGTATCCAGCCGCTGGCGATAGAGATCCCCGGGCTCGACAAAGCTGCGGTAGTGATTGTCCGGTGGCGTTCCGACAAAGAACTGACCCAGGCTGACACAGATCAGACAGCTGGCGACCAACAGGGGCCAGCGCAGCCGAATCAGCAGCGGGAGGGCGCGCAGCACCACGCGATCGTGGCGATGGGGCAGCCCCAGAAAAGATCTGGATCGGTTCATGGACAGCTCTCGGATGCAGGCCACCAAGTCCGGGCACCCTGCGCAACGCCCGCAAGGTTCAAGCAAACTCACACGCCCTTTCTTGAGTTACCAATCATACGTCGGCCTCCCGCTCGATTCCGGGCAGACCCGTATTGCCAGTCCGCCGCTGACGCCGTCGCTGCGCATGTTGACCGGGCACGCGCAGGGACCCGCAGCTGGAACCTGCCGCGGCCCTACTTTCCCGCCCCCATCGATTTGGCTAGGCTGGCACGATCCGGGAACAGCAGCCAATGCGGGCGCCTCCCGGTTGAGACCCATTTCCCGTCTAACCAGCGGGTACCCGCCCCTCATCTGGAGAGCAGTCATGTCCATATCCATGTCGCAGGTGTCCCTGCCCGTCTTCGTGCCGATGCTGAACAACCTGAAACGCTTGCTACGCAAGGGAATTGAGCATGCGGCCGAAGCCGACATCAAGGATGAAGTGATGGTTTCCTATCGGCTATACCCCAATATGCTGCCATTGACCGCCCAGGTGCAGATCGCGTGCGACACCGCCAAGCGCGCCGTCGCCCGCCTGTCCGGGGTCGAAGCGCCCGCGCATGAGGACAACGAGAAATCGCTGGAGGAATTGCTCGCCCGGATCGATTCGACGCTGCACTACATCGCCTCGGTTGCCCCCGAACGGATCGATGGCACTGAGGACAAGGAAGTCGTGCTGGAATTGCCGAACATGACCTTGAACTTTACCGGCATCACCTATCTCACCAACTTTGCGCTGCCCAACTTCTTGTTCCACATGAGCACCGCGCACGGGATTTTGCGCAGCTGTGGCGTGCGGATCGGCAAGCTCGACTTCCTGGGCGGCTCGCAGACCTGACCGGGCAGCCCAGGCTTCTGCCCACCCTGGCTGGGCGGTACTGAACACCCTGGCGCAGAGCTATCCGCCCCGTGGGAAATCCGCCGGGCGCGGGGCGGCAGGAACCTGTTGAGGGCCGGCAAGGCGATTCCCGAAGCGGTCTTCGGAGGGATCAAGCACTCGATGGGATTTCGAACATTCAGTTGGGGGGAGAGTTTTCCGCAAGGGCGCTCAAGCACCAGACGCCGGTACAGGCGATGCAAAACCGGGCACAATTACATCCGCAACTCTTTCGGCGCAATGTACCGAATCAGCCGGGACCCAATATCCAGAGAATCAAAACGCCCACCACAATGAAACCGAGCGATATAAAGGCCTCTGCGCTTTGCAGCGCACCATTTCTCCGCGCTTAATCCAGCACTTGCGCCACATGGGTATGTACCGTCTGCTCGCGCCCCAGCAGCTTGTACAGCCGTTCGCCCAGGACCAGCAGGCAGGGGGTCAGGACCAGGGTCAGGACCGTGGAGAAGATCAGCCCACCGGCAATGGCGGAAGCCAGCTGGGCCCAGTACTGGGTGGATGGGGCGCCGAAGCTGACGCTGCGATCGAACATGTCGATATTCATTTTCAGCACCATGGGCAGCAGGCCCAGCACCGTGGTCACGGTGGTGAGCAACACCGGGCGCAGGCGTTCCGCCCCGGTTTGCAGCACCGCATCGGACACATTCAGCCCTTCGGCGCGATGCAGGTTGTAGGTGTCGATCAGAACGATGTTGTTGTTGACGACGATGCCGGCCAGGGAAATGACCCCGATCCCCGACATCACTATGCCAAAGGGCTGACCGGTGACCATCAGGCCGATCAGTACGCCGATCGTGGAAAAGCCCACCGCGGTCAGGATCAGGCCCGACTGATAAAAACTGTTGAACTGGGTGAGCAGGATGACCGCGATCAAAGCCATGGCCGCCATGAAGGCCTTGCTCAGGAAGGCCTTCGCTTCTGCAATGTCTTCGCCCTCACCGCGAAAGGCCACGCTCAAGCTGGGGCTGAGCTGCGCGTCGGCCAGATTGGCGTCCACCCAGGTCTGCAACGCGGCCAACTGATTGGCGACCACCAAGCCATCGGCCACGTAAGATTCCACGGTGATCGCCCGCTGGCTATCAATGCGGTTGATGTTGGCCACCTTGAAGGCCGGCTCACGGCTGACGAAATTGCTGATCGGCACCAGGCCCATGGGTGTGGTGACGCTCAGCCGGTCCAGGCTGTTGAGGTCGCGCATGGACTCCGGAAACCGCACGCGAATATCCATCTCCTCGTTGGCGTC
>JBFIIN010000134.1:0-8622 GCA_041601225.1 Oceanococcus sp. | reverse complement strand
GCTCGGCCTGCAGGGCGACATCCAGATCAGGGATCGGCCCGCCATCCCACCAAGTCAGCAGGGCCTCGTACTGCTCCCCCGCTGCCGCGGGCGGCTCCGCAAAAAGGCTGGAGAACTGGGCGTGAACAAACGCCCGCTCTCGCTGCAGCTGCGCTTCAAAGGCGGCCCAGTCGGCAAAACCCAGACCCAGAGCCAGGGCACGCCGCGGCTCCTCCTGGGAAGGCAGAATATGGGTCTGTTGATCCCGTTGCGCCTGCCAGCAATTTTCCACCCGCCGCAGAAACCAATAGGCCTCGCGCAGCCGCGCCAGAGCTTCGGGATCATGCAGGCCCAGTCGCTCCACGGCATCCATCGCCGCCATCAGGCTGTTGCTCTGCAGCGCCGGCTCGGCACCACCGCGCACCAGTTGAAAAACCTGGATCAGGAACTCCACTTCGCGGATTCCGCCCCATCCCAACTTGATGTCCTGCTCCCGACCACGGCTGCGAACCTGCGCATCAATCTGAGCCTTCATCTCGCGCAGCGAATCGATGGCGCCGTAATCCAGATAGCGCCGATACACGAAGGGTCCGAGCAGATCAAAAAGCTCCTGCGCCAGGGTTGTACCGCCGTGCACGGACCGGGCCTTGATCAGCGCGTAGCGCTCCCATTCGCGCCCATGGACGCTGTAGTAGTCCTCCATGCCCGCCAGGCTCGCGGCTGGCGGTCCGGCATCGCCAAATGGTCGCAGCCGGGTATCCACCCGAAACACAAAGCCGTCAGCCGTTCGACTCGACAGCGAGCCGCTGACGCGCTGAGCCAGGCGCCCGAAGAATTGGGCATTGCTCCGGGCATTGCTGCCGTCGGTCACGCCGTCCTCGCCATAGACGAACACCAGGTCCACGTCCGAGGAAAAATTCAGCTCACATCCGCCAAGCTTGCCCAGTGCCAGTACCAGATGCTCAACCACCGCACCGGTCGCATCGCGGGGCTGGCCGTGGCTCAGCTCTAGCGATTCGCGATGGAACTTGCAGGCCGCGGCAATGCACAGGTCTGCCAGCTCGCTGAGTTCCTCCACGCTGACCCGCGGCTCAACCGCCGCGCTCAGTTCACGCCAGGCGATGCGCACCATTTCCGCGTTGCGCACCGTGCGCAGCCGCCGATCCAGTGCCGCTACATCCGAATGTGGGCCGTCCAGAGCCCGGCCGATGCGCCCGGATTGCAACTCACCCTCCAGCCAACCCTGACCTGCGAGTTCGACAAAGCGTGACCAATGGGCCACGCACCAGTCCGCAACAAAGGGACTCGCCGCCCAGACCCGCGGCAACGCGCTCGCCACGCGCGGCGGCAATGCGCCGGGTTCGGCAGCGACGGCGGCCAGACTGCGCTGCACACGAGCTTGCAGGACTTCGGGCAGTTGCGCGATTTCAATCATCTGCACATTGTCCAGCATTTGGATTTCGGCGCCGAGTCGTCGCGACCATCACAATTTGCTCACGGCCCATGTGTTCTCCTCAGTGCGCACCCTCGGGTGTATCCGCGAATTGAAGTGCTAGGCGGATTTCCGGGCCGGCGGCGTTCCTCCCAGGTCGCCGGCCCGACTTTGCGGGTCGCCCCTGACAAAGCTTGCCGGTGAGCCCTGAAGTCGACAAAGTATCGACTTCGCCGCCGACTAAAGTCTCATGATCGATTCCTCACTGCACGAGGACGTGCTCACACTGCGCCTGAATCACGGCAAAGCACAGGTGATGGATCTCGAACTGCTCAGCGCCCTGTCCGATGCGCTCGATGAGCGTCCCGAGGTCCGGGCCATCGTCCTGACGGGCACCGGCAGCATTTTTTCCGCGGGCGTCGATCTGCGCCGCATTCTGCAGGGCGGCGAAGCTTATGTGCGCGAATTCCTGCCGCTCCTGGATGCGGTGTTCTCCAAACTGTTCGGCACCCCGATCCCCGTGATCGCCGCCGTGAACGGTCATGCCATTGCGGGCGGCTGCGTCCTGCTGCAGGCCTGCGACCTGCGAATTCTGGCGCGGAGCAGCGCACGCCTCGGGGTCCCGGAACTCCTGGTCGGCGTTCCCCTGCCTTACGCTGCCCTGGAAATATTGCGCTTTCAACTGCCCGCCGGACCGCTTCAGGCATTGCTCTATTCCGGGGCCACGGTGACCGCCGACCGGGCTCTGGAGTTGAGCCTGGTCGATGAACTGTGCCCGGCCGAAGAACTGAGTTACCGCGCCCACACCATGGCCCGGACTTGCGCCCAAATGACCAGCGCTGCAGTCCAACTGACCAAGGCAAGCTTGCGCCGCGAATCAATTGAGCGCATTCAGAATCTCGGGCCCGACTATAACGAAACGGCATTACAGCAATGGTTTGCTCCGCATACCTTTGCCAAGATTGCCGCCTATCTGGAGCGAACTCTGGGCGCCGCACGGTCCTGAGCCATGCGCTTGCTCCACCCACCTTTCCCCCGGTCCTGATGCGCAAGACCAAGTCGAAATCCAGCACTGGCCCTGACACGCCGTCGCTTATCGAGCAGGCCTATACCAGCGGCCTCGTCGAGCGACGCAGCGTCATGATCTGGATCAGCGCCGCCGCCACGGTCGCGCTGGCCCTGAGCCTGTGGCTCGCCATGCGCAATGGCCGTTTCGATGGTCTGGATCAGATCATCCTGGCCGTGGCCTGTGCAAGTTTTGCCGGCATCACCTCAGTGCTGGTTTTTGCCAGGCACGAATTCCTCTACCTCACAATCCAGCTCTGGGCGGCCGCGTTAGCCATCACCCTGACCGCTTTGCATATCAACGCAATGTTCGGTGTCGGATCGGCCAATCTCCTGGCCGGCGAGACTCCAGGCTATCTTGGCGCGGCGCCGGTAATCATCGTGTTCGCATATACCTACCTGGAGCACCAGCGCGCCCATCTGATCGCCTATCTCTACTGCGCCGTCAACGCGCTGGCGACCATCACCCATGCGGCGCTGTATTGGCCGGCCAGCAGCTCGGACTACGCCTTCGTCTACATGCTGATCACGTATGTGCTGCTCAATCCGGTCGTGATTGCACTGATGATCCTTCATCAGCGCATCCAGACCCAGGCCATGAGCGCCCTGGACAAATCATCACGCGACAGCAGACGGCACCAGGCCCAGGACGACTGGAGTCGCAGAACCGATCCGGTAACCGGCGCGCTTAATCAGCTGGGCCTGATGGATCAGTTGCGCGCCGACCTCGCTGATAATGTCCGCACCTCGGTGCTCAACATCGCGCTGGATGGCCAGGCCGCCGTCCGTGAGGAACTCGGACAGAAGGGCTTTGAAGGCCTGCTGCGCACATTGTTTCGACAGCTAACCGATGCGCTTGGACCCAACAGCCGGATCGCCCGCCAGGATGGCGCCCATTTTGTAATCTGGTCAGGCGATCTGGCAGCCGCTGACGCCCTGCGCGTTGCCGACACGGTCTTTCGTCGAACCTCGGCCTATCCCTACGAATTGAAGGCGCCCACCGCGTTCAGCGCCGGGGTAATCTCCGTCGAGGGTCAGCGTTCGCCTGAGTTCGTGCTGGATCAGGCCCACTTCGAACTGTCCCAGGCCCAGGCCAGAGGCGGCGCTCAGCTTTGGTCCACCAATCGCCAGGAAGTCCATACCCATGAATGAAAGTCTGCAACTCATGCTGTCGCTGCAAGACGGAGTCAATTCAGTCATCGATGCCGACTGGCGCGAGCGGGGCAACGCGTGGCATCGGGCCGTATGGATGGAGTGCGCCGAGATGCTGGAGCGTGAGGGCGACTGGAAATGGTGGAAGGCGGCACCGCAATTCAGCTCGGATGAGCAGCGGCGCGTTCATCTGGAACAGCAGCAGATCGAATTATGCGACATCTGGCATTTTATCTTGTCCTGGGCCCTCGAAGACCGGACTCCGGTTGACGATCTCGACGCCTGGATGAGGCATTCGGTCGCCGCTGGCACCCGTCACGAACTCATCGAGCAGATGGTCGCGCATGCGGTCAATCGTGAGCTCAGCCAGCTCGTCGCTGGCTTTGCTGCCGCCTGCGAAGAATTTCAGCTCGGTCGCGAGCAACTCTACGCCATGTACGTCGGTAAGAATGTCGTCAATCGGTTCCGCCAGGACCGGGGCTACAAGACCGGCAGCTACGACAAGGTATTCGCCGGCAAGGAAGATAACGAACACCTGGCCGAGATACTCAACGAACTCGACGATGCGGCGGTTTCCGACCTTCCCGATATGCTGTATGAACGGCTGGCCGAGCGCTACGACGCATCCCGTTCGCCCAGCGTCTAAGCCGCAGTCAGGGCACCAGGATCACTTTGCCCGTATTGCGACGCTGCTCGATGTAGGCATGAGCCGCGCCGGCCTCCGCCAAGGCGAAAGTGCAATCGACATGCGGACGTATCCAGGCCTGGTCAACCCCCGCCAGCAAAGACTCCATCCAGCCACGAATCTTCGCCGTTTCGTGCCACATGTGGCCCAGATTCACCCCGAAGGTACACCGGTTCTGATCCATGAGCCCCAGGGGCCCGAACACCGGCAACCCGGACAGCACCTTCAGCAGCCGCAGGGCACCGGGCAGCCTGGATTCAGAGGCCGTAGAAATACCGAACATGCCCAGGCGACCGGTATGGCGCAAGGCCTTATAGCTTTTCTTCCAATGCGAGCCGCCCAGCGGATCTATGATCAGCTCCACCCCTCTCCCCGCGGTCAGCTTGTCCACCGTTACCGACCAATCGGTGTTGCGATAGTCAATCGCCTCATGCAGTCCGCGCTGCTTGAGAAATTCGTGCTTGCCCGGACTGGCCGTGCCGTAAATCGTGGCACCGACATGCCGCGCGATATCGATGGCCGCCAAACCGACCCCACCGCCAGCGTTGTGAATGAGCACGGTTTCATCGGCGGACAAGGAACCCACCACCACCAGCAGATGCCAGGCTGTCAGGTAGTTCACCGGGATGGCCGCGGCCTGCTCGTGGCTCAGGGAATCGGGCTTGTCAAACAACTGCGCGACCGGCACCACTACGGTGTCGGCATAGCCATTGAAACGGGTCATGCCAAACACGGCCCGACCCAGCCATTCGGCGCCGACACCGGCGCCCACGGAATCGACTTCACCACTCACCTCGTAACCCACCACGCAGGCAGGTTTGGGCGCGTCCGGATACAGGCCCATGCGCGCCAGGATGTCGGCAAAATTGATTCCGCTGGCACGCACCCTGACCCGTGCCTCGCCTGGACCGGGCGTGGGATCGGGCGATTCCCGGAGCTGCAATCTGTCGATTCCGCCATGCGCGGTTATTACCATCTGCTGCATCACGCCCACTCCTGTATGAATGCCAGGGCGCGATACTATCGAGCTTGATATGACCCACGCCAACTACCAGCGTATCTGGGATACGGTTCTTCTGGTCCCCGCCGGACGCGTGGCCAGCTATGGCCAAATTGCTGATCTTGCCGGCCTGCCCGGGCGCGCCCGCCTGGTCGGCCGCGCCCTGGGGCTTGCGCCCGAGGATCTGGCCGTGCCCTGGTATCGCATCCTGCGCGCCAGCGGCCAGCTGGCCTTCGCGCCGCGCTCGGCGGAGGCCGAGCGGCAGGCCCGGCTGCTCGACGAAGACGGTGTCGAAGTCGTCCGCAACCGGGTCGATCTGCAACGTTATGGATGGCGCCCCGACCTCGCGGAGCTGCTGTTCAGGCTCAAATACTGAGCGAACCGGCGCATCTTCGCAGCGGCCGGAATCCATCATTTGTTATTCCTTTTTGGAATTTGTCTCCCGTCTCTTATTCGCTTCATGTAGTCTCTGCCGACCTTTAAATCGGACTGGATGTCATGACGGCGACCAATCTTGCTCTGGCCCCGGCCAACGACCCTGTCGGCGGCGCGCCCCCAGCTTATGACCTGGAGCAACTGAACGCGGTCTACTCCCCGCTGAATTTCGAGCAGCGACTGCAACGTCTGTATCAAGACTTTGATCCCGCCAAGATTCTGGTGACCTCCTCCTTTGCGGCAACCTCCGCCTATTTCCTGCAGATCATTTCCCGGAGCCGCCCGGAGCAGCCGATCGCGTTCATCGACACGGGCTTTCACTTCCTGGAAACCATCCAGTACAAGGACTATCTGACCCGCCTCTATGGCCTCCGGGTGTTCAACCTCAAGGCCGACGACTGGAAGCATGAGTTCACCCAAACCGACAGGACCTACGACAAGAATCCCGATTTCTGCTGCAGCATCAACAAGGTCGAGCCGCTGGAGGCCGCCAAAAAGAACTACGACGTCTGGGTATCCAGCCTCATGCGCTGGCAAACCGACCATCGTGCCGGCATGGACATTTTCGAGGAGCGGCGGGGCATCATCAAATTCAACCCCATGATCGACGTCAGCCGCCAGGAACGCGACGCCTATATCGTCGAACACCAGCTACCCTTTCACCCGCTGGTCGCGGAAGGGTTTTCCTCGATAGGCTGCACCCATTGCACTGTCAAGGGCGATGGCCGCGCCGGCCGCTGGCTGGGCAAACCCAAAACCGAATGCGGGCTGCACCTCTAGACCCGCGGCGCGGGTGAGCGCGCTCAGGACTTGCGCTGACGCCGCCAGCTGCCCAGATTCACCACCGTCTTGGGTTCGCCCACGGTGCTGGCACGAGGCGTCGGAATTCCCGGCAGCTTCTCGCTGTGGGTCGGGGCCGGAGCGTCGATTTCGTCATCCGCAGCGCCTGGCTTTTTCTTCGACGGCGGCTCCTTGGGAATGCTCCACTCCCCAAGATCTACGCCTGCGGCCTTCATGGCGGTCACCAGCGCACCGATCGATTTCGAATCGCCACGATTCTGGATGAACGAGGTGCCGCGGCGCACCAGGATCGTCGGCATCTTGCCGAAGAACAACGCGCGATCATTGTGAACCACCCCCGTCGTGGGCCGCCCCTGTGCCCAACGCTGGGCCACCACGAAATCCATGGCCGGGGCCACGAATGCTCCATTATTGCCCTGAGCGAAGATGACGATATCGCTCATCCGGCTGATCGCCGATCCGCGGCTGGCGACTTTATAAAGGTTTGGAGGCGGTGCAGGCATAACGGGCTCAGCATACGATATCTGCAAATCAGACCACCACCGCACGGGGCGGTTCCGGGCAGTAACCCAGTGCGCAGACGCACGGCCGCCGTGCGACCCGACAGGGAATCCCGGTAAGCTTGACGCCCCCTTTGAACCCACCACTCACAGAGCAATTGGCACCCTTATGGCATCGCTCTATCCCGCAATCGCACCCTACCGCCACGACTATCTGGCGGTCTCCGCCCGGCACGAGATCTATTTTGAGGAATGCGGCAACCCGCAGGGCAAACCCGTGGTCTTCGTGCATGGCGGTCCCGGCGCCGGCTGCGGCGCTGATGACCGCCGCTTTTTCGACCCGACCCACTATCGAATCATCCTGTTCGACCAGCGCGGTGCGGGCCGTAGCCGCCCGCACGCAAGCCTTGCCGAGAACACGACCTGGCATCTGGTCGCGGACATGGAACGCCTCCGCCAGCACCTGGCGATTGAGCGCTGGATGATATTCGGCGGCTCCTGGGGCAGCACGCTGGCCCTGGCCTATGCTCAGCAACATGGTGATCGCGTTTCGGAACTGATCGTCCGCGGGATTTTTACGCTGCGGCGACGCGAGCTCGAATGGTTTTACCAAGAGGGCGCATCACGGATTTTCCCCGACTTGTGGGAGCAATACCTGGACCCGATCCCTGTCGCCGAGCGCCATGACCTGATGTCGGCCTATTACCGCCGCCTTTGCAGCACCGACCGCTCAACGCGGCTTTCAGCAGCCCGTGCGTGGAGCATCTGGGAGGGCAGTACCAGCAAACTGCAGCGCGACCCCGACTTGATCGGAAAATACGGTGGCGACGATTTTGCCGAGGCCTTTGCGCGCATAGAGTGCCACTATTTTGTGCACGGCGGCTGGTTCGAATGCGACGATCAACTTCTCCGCGATGCGCACAGACTGGCCACGATTCCGGGCGCGATCGTGCAGGGACGCTACGATGTGGTGTGCCCGCCGGAAACCGCCTGGGCCCTGCATCGGGCCTGGCCACAGGCCAAGTTCACGATGGTCGAGGACGCCGGCCACAACTCGCGCGAACCTGGAATCGCTGCCGCTCTGGTCGCCGCGACCGATGCATTTCGCTAGTCGATGACCGCAGATTTTACCAGTGCGGTCGCCTCATCCGTTCACTGGTGGGTGGTGCTGATCACCCTGAGTCTGGTTGGCTGCTGTATCGGCCTGCACTTCGAGATGCTGGACCAGCTCAATCGGCGGATGCCCTGCTGGCGCCTGCAGGCCAGGCTGCGTGTGCTGGCGCTGATGTTCATCATCTTCGCGGTCCACGTCGCGGAGATCTGGATTTTCGGACTCGGCCTGTATGGCGCGATGATCCTGCCCGAGGCCGGCGCGATTTTTGGCGCCAGCGAACTCAAGATGCTGGACGCAATTTATCTGTCAGCCACAACGTACTCCACTGTGGGTTACGGTGATCTGGCACCAGAAGGGCCAATTCGGTTTCTGTTGGGCACCGAAGCCCTCATCGGCCTGCTCCTGATCACCTGGTCGGCCTCGTTTACCTACCTGGAAATGGAGCGCTACTGGCGCCCG
>JBFIIN010000133.1:0-8691 GCA_041601225.1 Oceanococcus sp. | reverse complement strand
TGTTGGCGATGGGTGGCAGCACGACCGCGGCCAGGCCCAGCCCCGCCATGGCCGCCAACACACACAGCGCCGCGGATTCGGCCAGCACCAGCAACAAGACCCGGCGCTCGCCAAAACCCAGAGTCTTGAGTACGGCCAACTCCGGTATGCGCTCGCGCACCGACTGCATCATGGTGTTGCCGGTGAGAAACAACAGGGTAAAGAACACCGCGCCCAGGATGGATTTCACGATCAGGCCGATATCCCCCATCTGCTTCAGAAAGGACTGATTGAAGGCTTTCTCCGAATCGGTCTTGGTGGGGTTGGTGGAGTTGCGAAAACGCTCATCGATGGCCTGGGCGATGCTGGCATTGGCGTCCGGATTGCGGGTACGCACGATGTACCAGCCGACCAGACCCTGGCCGAAGGCGCGGCCTTCATCAAAGTATTCGTGATTGAACAACATCATTTCGTATTGGCCGCGGGCCGCGGGATCGGCGGTATCGAAAATGCCCACGAGCTCGAAATCCCAGGTATTGCCGGTTTTGAATGGCCAGATCGAAGCCTGAATTGGAATGCGGTCGCCCACTGACCAGCCAAAGCGATCGGCCAGGGTCTGGGCCACTACGGCGCCATTGCGGGTGCGCAGCAAGGTATCCCGCTGCGCCTCCGGCAGCACGATCTCCGGATACATCGTCAGATAAGTTTCCGCATCCACCGGAAACTGGGCGAAGAAGTTCTTCTCCTCCTGATAGACGCCGCCAAACCAGGAGGCCCAGGTCACGGCTTCGACGCCATCAATACTGCGTAGCTCGTTCAGGTAGCTGTAGGGCAAGGGCTGAGTCAGGGAGTATTTGGAGATCACCACCAGCCGGTCCGCTCCGGCCACTTCGACACCGCGATTAAAGGCGTTGTTGACCGCATACAACAAGCCGTACAGCAAGAAGGCCACCGCGATCGAAGCCATCGTAAACAAGGTTCGTGGGCGCTTACGCCAGAGCGCGGCCCAGACCAGGGGCAGAAATTTCATGCCGCCACGCCGGCGCTGTCCACCAGCTGGCCCTTGTCCAGATGCACCTGCCGGGATGCGTATTCGGCAGCCTTGGGATCATGGGTCACCATGACGATGGTCTTGCCGTGCTCCCGATTCAGGGTCTGGAGCAAACCCAGCACGTCATCGGCCGTCTGCCGGTCCAGGTCACCGGTGGGCTCGTCGCAGACCAGCAAACTCGGGTCGCCGACTATGGCGCGGGCGATGGCCACGCGCTGGGCCTGACCACCGGACAACTCGCTGGGTTTATGCCGGGCCCGGTCAGCCAGACCCACGACTTCCAGCGCGATGGCGACGCGCTTGCTGCGTTCCGCCTTGGACAAATTGGTCAGCAGCAGCGGCAGCTCGACATTGCGCGCCGCACTCAGCATGGGCAGCAGGTTGTAAAACTGAAATACGAACCCGACATGGCCGGCGCGCCAGCGCGCCAAAGCCGCCGAGCCCAGTTGATCAATGCGCTGGTCGCCGACCGTGACCGAGCCGGAGCTGGGCGTGTCCAGGCCCCCGATCAGATTGAGCAAGGTCGTCTTGCCCGATCCGCTGGGACCCATCAGCGCCAGAAACTCGCCCTGCTCCACCTCCAGCGTCAGGCCGAGCAATACATCCACGGTTTCCGCGCCACGGGTATAGGTCTTGTGCAAATCGCCAATGCTGATCAGGGTCTTGCTCATCGTATGTCCATTAGTTTTCGGCTTGCAGGCGCACCACCGCGCCATCATGCAACAAGGAAAAATCACCAACCGCCAGGCGCTCGCCACCACGCAGGCCAGCGCTGACTTTCAAGCCATTAGCCAATGTGCCCTCGATACGCACGGCGCGTCGCTCGACCTGCTCGCCGCTCAGCAGGTAAACCACATCGGTATCGCCATCCCGGCTCACGGCCTGGGCCGGAACAATCACGGTGCTGCCGCCCGCGTCCTGCCTCGCGGCATCCATGAAGGCCACCCGCACCCCCATGTCCGGCAGGATGCGCGCATCGTTCACGGCAAATCCGACCCGGACCCGGACCGTGGCCTTGGAGCGGTCCGCCGCCGGCACCACGGCAATCACCCGCGCCGGAATCTGCCATTGCGGGTAGGCATTGAGCTGCACGGTCACTGGCTGCTCCGGGCTGATGCGGTTGATGAAGTTCTCGTTGACATCGACCTCGATTTCCAGGGAATCCATATCCACCAGGGTGCCGATGCCGGTGCGGGTCCCCGCACCGCCCGCGGACAGGGGCGAAATCATTTCGCCAGGCTGGGCATTTTTCTCGGTAATGACACCCGCAAAGGGTGCCCGGATCACGGTATCTTCGAGCAGGCGCTGTTGCACGGCCATGGCGCGCTGGGCGACCGTCACATTCATCTGCGTGGTGTTGAGGCGGGCCTGCAGTGCATCGTGGCTGGCCTGAGCGGCATCCAGCGCCTGCTCGGATGCCAGCTGCTTGGCCGTCAGTTCGCGGGTCCGATTCAATTGCCGGCGCGCCTCGGCCAGTTGCACGCGAACCTCACCCAACTGGGCCTGCGTGGCCTCGAGCTGGGCCCGCGCCAGCGCCAGATTGGCCTGCGCATTGCTGTCGTCGATACGCGCCAGGATGGCATCCGCGGCGACCACCTGACCTTCCTCGATCAGCACTTCGGTGACCTTGCCGGTGATCTTGGATGACACCGTGGCCCGCCGTCGCGCAATGACATAACCCGAAGCATCGAGCACGCTGGCCTGGGTTCCGTTGCCGACCTGAGCCACGGTTACCACGGTCACGGGTATAGCCTCCGGGCCCCGGCCCAGGTACCAGAGCAGGAGTGCCGCTATGGGCACTACCAACAGGATCAGCCAGCGCCAGCTGGCCCTTGAATTCGCCAGCTCCGGCTCCCGATCGATCTTGAGCTGGCCCAACAAGGATGCGGTGTCGTTCATGCAATACAGCAAGCTGCCAGGGCCCAGCAGTTTGCCGGTTTTCAGCGGCGCTCGCCAGATTCCGGATGGCGTACCGGGTGCGGATTTCCGCGGGAGAATGCGGCGACCGCGTTGCCGCCTCGCCATGCGCGCGGCGCGAGCACCCTATTCGCGACCGTAGCGGCGCTCGCCGGCGAAACGAAAGAAGCCCGACTCCTCCTCAATCCGGATTTGGGCCGCAGCGTCGGCAAAATAGCTCTGCCGTAGCGCATCCAGCTGATGGGGCAGATCATCGGCGGAGACCGAGGCCAGCAACTGTGCCCGTTCGCGCTGATAGCTCTGCCCGGCCTCCCACAGCTGATCCCGATGCTGATCCAGCTCACCCCAGCGCGACAGGGCCTCTTCGTCCATTCCCATGGCCTGGCGCAAATCACGCAGGACCTGACGCCGTTCCGGCACGGCCAAGGACCGCAAATCGGCCTGCACGGCGGGCGTGGCCAATAACCGATTGGTCAGCTCGGTTTGACGGCTGGCCACGAAGTCGGCGGCCTGCTCACCGTAAACCGCGTTCACCGACTCCAGAAATCGCTCGGCCTTGGCGACCGGCGGCAGATCGGCTGGCAGCTCCGACAGGGCCTGTTGCAACTGATGATTGCGCACCTCCGCCGCCCAGATCTGGTCGGCGTCGGCGCCAAAGGCCGCATAGCGCGCCTCCCACAGTACGGCCTGGCGGTCGGCGACCGCCATGCGCTGCAAATCGGCGCGATTTTGCTCCAGCCACTGACTGTATTGGCTCAGACTCTGATAGCGGGCATACAGATCGGCCGCCAGATCGGGAAACAATTCAGCCAGAAAGTCCTGCACCCGGATTTCCCAATCATCCGGATACTGGGCCTTCAGATAGGACAGCAGCTGTTCAATGCTGCGAATTTGCGCATGCTGAATATGGATATGTGGCGCAAACTTGTTGCGCAGGTCGCTGATGAATGCGGCTTCATTAAATTGTTGTGCTTGCTGTGGTCCATTCGCCGCCGGCCCGGGTTGCCTTGCCATCAGCGCAACCGAATCCGCCGCTGCCGGCGCGTCAACGCTCTGTGCTGCAGCTTTGCTGTCCACGGCCGGGCGACCGAAGACCACCACGAGAACCAGTACCGCAACTGCTGCCACGGCGAGACTGAGTTTTAAGGCTGTGCGCATTTTGGAATCGCTATATGCAAAAGGCCCGCACTCGGGGCGCGGGCCACATGTGTCTTTAGTAGCCGTTATCGGCAATGTAATCAGTAATCGCCGCGTAGAACTCCATCTCATCGAAGGTATCCGGCGGCACGCCGATCACATCCAGATGATCCTGATTGATCTTCCAGTTGTGCGAAGTCATCTGGGTGCTGTTCGGCGCGTTGAGATTGGCCACATAGCCGGTGTCATCCTGCGCCCAGACGTAATCCAGGCAGCCATAACACTCCCAGTATTCCATGCGATAGCCCATCTGCTGGGAGTTGATGCCCACCAGACCATCGTCGTCATTGTCATTGGGGTTGCCATCTCCGGTTCCCAGCGCGCCATCGCCGTTGGCGTCGTAGCTCGCGTACCCGTCACCGTCAATCGTAGTCCAGGCTTCCTTGACCAGGTACAGGGCCGGATTCATGTTGTAGTTGTCCTGCCCGGTCAGAAAGCTGCGCGAACGCCAGATATAGCTGGAACCCGCCGGATAGTTCTGATTGAAGGCATAGGTCCCGGTCGTCACCCCATCGTTGGGGTCGATGTCGTGATTGACCAGCTGTTTGAGCGCCGCGATGGCATCGTTGCCGCCGCCATAGATGACATCGCCGAAGTAATCCGCCAGCGAGGCCAGCACCGACTGGACGCCCGGGTTCAGGTTGAACACATACTGCGCAATGGGCGAACCCCGGTGTGGCGAGGACACGCTGATGCCATAACGAACCACCTTGTAGCCCTTGTTCTGGTACAGCAGTTTGGCCGCTTTGCGCAGATCCAGACCGCCCTGGGAATGGCCGATGATATTCACGTAGCTGTGACCTGAGGACGCCATATAACCCAGGATGTCCTGATACAGCTCATAACCGCGCTGCTCCGAACTCTGGAACGGCGTCACGGATGCGACGAAGCTCTCCTGCCCCGAGTTGATATCGCCGTTGCAGTAGTACTCGCCCCACTGGCAGGTATCGAGCACATACACGCCGTAATCGTCGCCCCAGTAGTCGTAACCCAGGATGTCATCGAAGCCCGCCATGCCATGGGCGAACACGATGGGATATTTTGTCTTGTTGGCATCGCGCGCCAGCGCTGCGCCTGAAGTTCCGACCAGAATGATGGTCAGGATTGCAAGCAAACTCGTTTTCACAAAAAACTCCCCCCAGTTATTTTTACTGCAGCCATTCTCGATGCCCGCTCGCCGCTCGGCTATGGCGATCCGGCAGCTCCGATGTAGTCATTGCCGATGCACGCCGTAGGCCGCGGCCTACAAAACTCGGAGTGCCGCGCAGCGACGCGGCACTCCGGATTGTCGCTCAGGGCGCCTGCAGACACAGGGTGTAATCCCCCGTGCCGCTATAGGAATACACCCGCCAGCGATAAAACCCGCTGGTGCCGCTGTAATTGATCGACTCGGTAGAGGTGGCTGATTCGGACTTGGCCTTCTGCTGCCAGCTCGAGCCGTTCCATTTTTCGACATAGAGATCGAAATCGGCATTGCCCGGCCCGCTCAATTCACCGGAATGCGTCCCGCTGCTGGTGCTTTCGTAGTAACTGCCATTGGGCTCGTAGTTGGCGTTGCCTGTGGCCGCCAGGTTGCCGCTGTACTCGGTGTAACCCGCGGCGCAGCTGCCACCACCACCGCCGCCTCCGGCGGTATAGCTGCCCAACAAACTGACCCCCGAGAAGGCGCTGTAGCCGCGCACCAGCACATGCCAGGTTCCACTGGACGGCGTGGCGAAATCACAGCTCTCGTTGTTGCCGTTCTTGTAGGGCCGGCAGTCATAGCTGGAAGTGGTCGGCGCGCTGCCGAACTTCACATACAGATCGGCGTCACCGCTGCCACCGCTCATGGCAATGGACAGATCCGTGGCACCTGCCGCAACGTCCATGGTGTAGCGCAGTTCGGCACCGGCCGCGCCGGCGAGTCCGGTCTTGGCCACGCCATTTTCGAGTACATCGTCGCCGCCACCACCACCGGCCGGTTCATCGTAACTACCAACCAGGCTGAGGCCAGAGTAGGCCGCATAGGCCTGCACCATCACATGCCAGGTGCCGGCCTGCGGACTGGCGAAACTGCAATCCTCGGCGTTGCCGCTCTTGTAGGGGCGGCAGTCATAGCTGGAGGTGGTCGGCGCACTGCCGAACTTCACGTAGAGGTCAGCATCACCGCTGCCGCCGCTGATGGCGAAGGCCAGATTGGTGGCATCAGCGGGCACTTCCATGCTGAAGTTCAGCGCCGCGCCCGTGGCCGCTGAAAGACCGGTCTCGGCCACACCATTTTCCAGCACGGTGTCGCCACCGCCACCGCCACCGCCGCCAGTCACGGCGGCCACGGCGGCCGCGGCATCAACCAGACCGCTGCCGCATTGGCTGCAGGAGCCGGCGAAGGCGCGTGCGGTGGATTTCAAAGTGGACTCCACCGAATCCGGAGTCGCAGCCGCGTCCGCGCTGTACAACAGGGCAGCCACACCGGCGACATGCGGCGTGGCCATGCTGGTGCCCTGATAGAAGGCATAGCTGTCCGCGCCCGGCGTGGTCGAGCCCGCGTTCAAAGTCGACAGAATGCCGTTGCTCTGCGTCGCGGTCTCGCCACCCGGCGCCGCCACATCGACCACCGCGCCGTAATTCGAATAGCTGGCGCGATTGCCCTGCCGATCCGTCGCGGCCACCGTAATGACACCCGAGCAATTGGCCGGATTCGAATTCGAAGCGTTCTGATTCTCGTTGCCCGCGGCGACCACGATTGCGGCACCGAGCGAACGTGCGGTGTTGATTGCCGTCTGCGTGGTCGTATCGCAACTGCCGCCACCCCCCAGGCTCATGTTGATCACCTGGGCCGGGTGGGCATTGGCCGGCACGCCGCTGACCGAACCGCCTGCCGCCCAGATGATGCCATCGGCGATATCCGAGGTATAGCCACCACACTTGCCCAGTACGCGCACCGGCAGCACCTTGGCCCCGTAGGCCACGCCGGCAACCCCGCTGCTGTTATTGGTCACGGCGGCAATCGTTCCGGCGACATGCGTGCCATGCCAGCTGCTGTTCTGGCTGAACAGAGGCTGGCCACCGCCACATTCGGCCGCATTGACCCAGTCACCCGGATCCTGGGCATCTGCATCGCGCGCATCGCCGTCATTGCCCACGAAGCTATCGGAAATCATGTCGTAACCGCCGACAATATTGGCCGCCAGATCCGCATGCGGCCGGTAACCGGTATCCAGCACCGCAACGACCGCGCCCGCGCCCGTGGTGGTATCCCAGGCCGTATCCACGTTGAGCCCCGCGCTGGCTTCGAAATAGTGCCACTGCTCGTTGTAACGGGTGTCGTTGGGTGTGGCCAGGGGCAGCAGCATGCGATCCACCTCGGCATAGCGCACCTGCGGATTCAGCTGCAGGCTGCTAATCATGCGCTCCAGGGCGGCTGTCGGCAGCCGCGAATTCAAGCGATACAACTCGCCACCGGTGGCCAGCTGACGCAAATGACTCAGTTCCACACCCGCCAGGCGCTCCGCGGCCTGCACCGCACCAGCCATACCGGCCGTATCCGCGTCATGGCCAAAGCCGATGATGATGCGTTGCGCCGGCCCGTCGGCCGCTATAGCCGTGACCGCGAACGCCAGAAACAAAAAACCCACTGCCGCGCGCATGGCGGCCCCAAATCGATACATTGAATTTACTCCTGATTGATCCAAAACGCCGGCCGATCTGTGGTCTGCCGTACGTCGCTGATTTGCGTGAGCCCAATGACCGACACCGGCCGGGTCAACCCCGGCCGGGCCGTTTGGTGCAACGCCTTCCGCTACACGCTATTGATCTTGTCTTAAAGTCCCGCCGCCGGCTTGGCGACGCTCGCAAGGGTCGCGCCTGGCGTATCCGTCAGCTGCGTCTCCAGACGCCCCGCCGCATCCAGCAGGTTCGGGTCATTGAACGGAGCCGCAGTGAGCGCCTGCAAATCCGGCTTGGCCAGGGCAAATCCCGCGTCCTGAACCGGACCCAGGGCATTGGGCATTCCATTGGTCGTGGCCAGGGTTACGCTGCCCAACTGAAGCCCGCTCAGCACCGCCAGCTGATGGAAAATTAACCCGTAGTACGGCAACTCCAGCCAGTGAGTGCCGGGCTCCAGCACCGTCGCGCTCTGGCTGGTCGCCACCGCAGTGCCCAGAGCGTCGGTCAGGCTGCCACTTAAATGGTAGCGACCTGGCGCCAGCACCTCAGCCTCGGCCAGCACCAGCAAGTTGCCGTCTCGTACCAGTTGCCGATAATTCCCGGTCAGCGTGGCGCCGGGATTGCTGTACAGAAATCCACCCACTGCGTTGCGCACCTGGCCGGCGGCGTTGCGGGCCGTCACTTTGACCATCAGATTGTCGGCCTGCCCCAATGCGGGCGCGGATTTTTCGTCCAGCGCTAACCGGGCGGAATACAGGCCGTCACCGGCCAGCTGGTCCGCACCCCGTCCATCGTCAGAATAGACCACGTGAACCAGACGCCCAGACCGCTCGAACAGGATCCGGCCTGCGATTTCCCAGCCGGAAATCTGGCTGGCCCGCAGCCCCTGGACTCCTTGCAGC
>JBFIIN010000132.1:0-8753 GCA_041601225.1 Oceanococcus sp. | reverse complement strand
TGCAGGCTGACCCCGAGGCCGATCAACTCACCCTCATCAACCGCCTGGCTCAGCAAGAAGCCGCCAAGCTGGCAGCCGATTCCGCCACTTACTTCTAGTCCGGACGCGTTTTCCCATGCAGAGATTGACAACATTCCTGTTAATGGCCGCCCTTTGCGGCTCGGCCCTGGCCGGCCAGACCCTGAAAGTAGCAACCCTGGTGCCGGCGGGAACCACCTGGCTCAAGGTCATGCAGGCCGGTGCGGATGCGGTGGCGCAGCGTACGGATGGGCGCGTCACCCTCAAGTTCTATCCGGGCGGAGTGATGGGAAATGCCGACGCCGTAATCCGGAAAATCCGGGTGGGCCAATTGCACGGTGGCGCCTTCACGGGCGGCGAACTGGCGGCGATTCATCCCGATGCCCAGATTTACAGCCTGCCCTTTCTGTTTCGTGATTACCGCGAAGTCGATCACATCCGCGCGGAGTTCGATGCTGAAGTTCTGCGGGGTCTGGAAGCCGCCGGCTGGATGACGGCCGGGATCGGCGAAGGCGGCTTCGGCTATCTCATGTCGCGCGAACCGGTCTCGGCGGTCGCGGATCTGAACGGTCGGCGGGTATGGGTGCCTGAGGGCGACAGGATCGCCAGCGCCGCATTTCGCAGCGCCGGCGTCAGCCCGGTCACCCTGCCTCTGCCCGATGTCTACACCGGGCTGCAGACCAATTTGATCGACACCATCACAGCCTCCACGACGGCAGCCATAGCCATGCAGTGGCATACCCGCGTTCGGTACTACACGGCGACACCGCTGACCTACCTGGTGGGCATCATAGGCTTTTCGCAGAAAGCCCTGGCCCGGGTCAGCGTGAGCGACCGGCAGGTACTCCGCGAGGAAATGAGCAAGGCCTTCGCAGAAATGGACGTCGTGAATCGTGCCGACAACGAGGCCGCGCTGCAGGCGCTGATATCGCAGGGGATTACGGCAGTAACTCCGCCGGCCGCGGAGGTTGCAAAATGGCAGGAGCTGGCAAAGCACACCCTGGCCGAGCTCAAGGACGAGGGGGTGTATACCCCGGCGCTACTCAGCCGAATCCATCGCCGTCTTGCCGAATTCCGGAGTGCGGCGCAGGCGCAAGCGACGCCCTGATGAACGCCGCACTGCGGGCGTTGGCGCGCATGGAAGACGCCCTGTTAATCGGCGTGCTGTTGCTGCTCATGGTCTTGGCCGCCAGCCAGATCGGCCTGCGAAACCTCGGCTTGCCCACGCTGGCCTGGGCTGATCCTGTGTTGCGTTCCGGCGTGATGTGGCTGGCGTTGCTAGGCGCCGCTGTGGCGACCCGTGAGCGACGTCAGATCACCGTCGATGTGCTGACCCGCGCACTCATGGGCTGGCCGCGCCGCGCTGCCGGCTTTCTGACCAATGCCTTCGCGGCGACGGTCGCGGCGCTGCTGGCCTGGCAGTGTTACCGCTTTGTGCGTGACGAATACCAGTTCGGCGGCGCCTGGCTAGGCGATATCCCCAGCTGGGTTCCACAACTGCCGATGCCGCTGGTGTTCGGGCTGATCGCCCTGCGTTATGCCCTGTTCGCGCTGAATGAACTGCGCGCGACCGCCGGATCATGAGTTTTTTTGCCCTGGTCCTGCTGGGTCTGGCCCTGCTGGGCGCACCCCTGTTCGCGATAATCGGGGCCGGTGCGCTGTGGGGCTTTCATGGCGCGGAGATTGATCTGTCGGTGGTGGCTATTGAGTTCTATCGGCTGGCCGAATTACCCATCCTGATCGCGATCCCCTTGTTCACGACCGCCGGCTATCTGCTCGGCGCCAGCGGCGCCCCACAACGCCTGATGCGGCTTACCGATGCCTGGCTGGGCTGGCTGCCGGGCGGTCTGGCGATCGTGGCCATCGTAGCGTGCGCGTTTTTCACCGCCCTGACAGGCGCCTCGGGTGTGACCATCGTGGCCCTGGGCGCCCTGCTGTACCCGGCGCTCCAGCAAGCCGGCTATCCCGAGCGCTTCAATCTGGGCCTAGTCACCAGCGCGGGCAGCCTGGGACTGTTGTTTGCGCCGTCGGTGCCGCTGATCCTGTATGGCGTCGTCGCCCAGCAACTCAATCTCGGGCCGCCGGTGAGCATCGAGGAGCTGTTCATCGCCGGGATCGTGCCAGGCTGCCTCATGCTGGTGGTGCTGGCAGCCTATGGCATGTGGCAGCAGCCCCGCCAGGAGCGCAAGGCTTTTGACGCACGGGCAGCCCTGGCCAGCTTGCGCGAGTCTGCCTGGGAGCTGCCCTTGCCGATGCTGCTGATCGGAGGAATTTATGGCGGCTACTTCGCGGTCTCGGAAGCCGCCGCCGTCACCTCGCTTTACGTATTCGTTGTGGAAGTGCTGATCCTGAGGGAAATTTCCTGGCGCCAGCTCCCTCGGGTGCTCCGCGACTCCACGGTATTGGTCGGCGCAATTCTGATCATCCTGGGGCTGTCGCTCGCATCGACCAACTTCATGATCGATGCCGGTGTGCCCGGCCAGATTTTCGCTTTCATCAGTGATGCCGTCAGCAGCAAACTGGGCTTCCTCCTGCTTCTGAATGTATTCCTGCTGGGCCTGGGAATGATGCTGGATATCTTTTCGGCCCTGGTGCTGGTGGTGCCCATCATTTTGCCGGTGGCCCTGTCCTACGGGATAAATCCGTTGCATCTGGGCATCGTATTTCTGGCCAATATGCAAATTGGCTATTTCACGCCGCCGGTGGGAATGAATCTGTTCATCGCCAGCTACCGCTTCGAACGACCGGTGATGGAAATCTACGTGGCCACCATCCCTTTCTTTGTCCTGCTGCTGGCCTGCGTGCTGGCCATCACCTATTGGCCCGCGCTATCGCTGGGCCTCGTCGAGTTGCGGCGTTAACTGCGAAAAGCCCTGGGCGAAGAATCGCCGCATGGTCATCCCGGCCTGCGCGCTGTGGGTTGCCTTGTTGCTGGCCATGGGCAGCAGTCGGGCCTGCGGCATCTGCTCAGCCATCCAGCGCAGATCGTCGAGGCCGTGAAGCTTGTCTGCCGCCCCGCCCAGGATCAGGATCGGGGTGTTGACATTGCCTAGCGCCGGCAGCTGGTAATGCATCAAGCTGATCGCATTTGGCTTGAGCTTGTGCGGGTCCGCGCAGTCCAGAGTGGCCGCATATTTCGCATATTGCTCGGGATCCTGTTGCGGATCCAGGCGAAAGCGTCGCAGATAGAACTTGATGACTTCCCGCAACACGGGATAGATCGCCACCGGCAGATAGGGCAGCGCGATGCGAAACCAGGCGGGGTAGCGGTATTCGCGGTTGGGCGCGATGAGCACAGCACTGTCCGGCGGGCGGCAGCCAGCCGCGAGATACTCCAGGATCACGGTGGCACCCAGCGAACTGCCGGCCATCCGGAAATGTTGTCCGGCCGGAACCAGCGCGGCGACCGCGTTTACCAGATCCAGGCGCAGGCGTTCCACGGAAAAGTCCGCTGCATGCTCCGCGCGGAGCCGCGAACTGGCTTTCTCGCGCGTCTCCAGATAGAACAACCGGTAGTCCCTGCAAACCTCGGCAATGACCTCAGTCCAGCCGCGCGGCAATGACAGCCAGCCGGCGACAAAGATCAGCGGCGGAGCCGATGGCTCGCCAAATTCCAGAACGCGCAGACTGGCACCGTCGTCCATCGACAACCAGTGCTCCGCTCGAATTGTTGGTTCCGGCACGCGAATCCCTCCTGACGTCAACATTTTGTCGGAAGAATCTGACATGGCAAGGGGTTGCCCGCTGACATTCCGCAGGCCGGCAATACCTTATCGCCAGATTGGACTTCTGACCTCGCCGCGCAACTGCCGAGGTGAGTCGTCCCGAAGCCTGAGCGGCTGCCTCCCACTGCCGGGCCGGGGCGAGCCGCGAGAACTTGCCAGCGCCACCCATTTGGGTTCCGGAACTGAATGGGGCCGCCCGGTATTCCGGTGCGGCCCCGGGGCGCAACTCCCCTCCCCACGGAGGTTCGGAGCTGTTCTTGCTGCGGCCCAGATTGTGCGCAGGCCGGGTCAACGAAATGTAAGGGTGCGGGCTTGGAGTGCCGCCGGCGCAGGCTCTGAGCCGCAGATTTCATTAGACCGCGGGGCGCATCATGGCCGTTGTTGTGGTTGTGCAGAGCGCCGGTCGGTCTCCTGGGCGACAGTTCGCCTGCAAAGATCGCCTTTCCGATTCCAGCCCGCTCAGCCCTTGCTCGGCGGCAGCTCCCAGGCATGTGATGCGACCCGAGCTAAAGGCTCATCATGATCTTGCCGAGACGCTCGGTCAGCTTGCGGTTCTCGCCATAATCAATCGGGATGGCGATCAGGGCAGGACCGGTCTGGGCAAACGCCTCGGCCAGCGCGCCTGGCAATTCATCTGCCGCCCGCAAAGTGCGGCCCCACATCCCGAATGCATCGGCCAGCTTCTCCCAGTCCGGGTTGCCAAAATCCAGCTTGGCATGGCGTCCCTCAAAGGCATTCTGCTGCTTCCATTTGATCAGACCGTACTCACCATCCTCCCACACCATATACACGACGTTGAGCTTCAGACGCACCGCGGTTTCCAGGTCCTGGACGTTCATCAGAAATCCGGCATCGCCGCAGATCGCCAGCACCCTTTGCTCCGGGCAGGCGATTTTGGCGCCGATCGCCCCCGGCAGCGCAAAGCCCATGGAGCAGAAGCCATTGGAGATCAGGCAGGTATTGGCGCTGTCGCACTGGTAATAACGCGATATCCACATCTTGTGGGCTCCCACATCGGACAGCAGCACGTCGTCGGCCCCCATGAACTCGCGGACATCCCAGAGGATTTTCTGCGGTTTCATGGGCATGGCCGTGTCGTCCTTCTCCTGCGCGAAGTCCGCGAGAATCTGGGCGCGCAAATCCGCCCACTGGCCGATGTCCTTCAACGGCAGATTTGGAGCGTGGAATTTTTCCAGCTCGATATTGATTTGCCACAGCGCATCCGCCACATCGCCAACGACATCGACGGCCACCGTATAATGGGTGTCGATTTCGGCCGGCTGAAAGTCGATATGCACAATCGCCTTATCCTGATCGGCATTCCAGAACTGCGGGCCGTACTCAACCAGGTCGTAGCCGACCGTGATGATGACGTCCGCCGCATGCATGAGCTGATTGACGTGATCCTTGCCCTGCAGCCCCATCGTGAACAGACAATGTTGATCTGAGCGTGGCACCGCACCCTTGCCCATGAAAGTATTCACGACCGGAATCCCGGTCTTGTGGGCCAATCGCCGCAATTGATTGGCCGCCCGTTTGCGTACGGCCCCATTGCCAGCCAGGATCACCGGCGAGCTGGCCTTGACGATCAGATCCACAGCCTGCGCCACGGCTTTGTGATCGGCGGCGGGGCGGCGGCTCTTGTAGACATGCATGGGCCGGCCGCAGACCTGCTCCTCGGCGACGTCTTCCGGAAGTTCAACCACGCAAACTCCGGGTTTTTCCGCTTCGGCCAGCTTGAAGGCCTTGCGCACCACTTCGGGAATGGTGTCCTCGTCCACAATCGACTGCGCCCATTTGCTGATCGGTCGCACCATGGAAATCGCGTCCATGTTCTGGTGGGACTCTTTGTGCAAACGTTTGGTAGACCCCTGCCCAATCAGTGCCACCACCGGCGAGCGGTCCATGTTGGCATCCGCCAGGCCGGTGACCAGATTGGTGACGCCCGGCCCCAGAGTGGACAGGCAGACACCCGCCCTGCCGGTCAAACGACCATAGGTGTCGGCGATAAAGGCCGCGGATTGTTCGTGCCGGCACAGGACGAACTCAATGGAGCTGTCAATCAGGGACATCATCAAATCGGCATTCTCTTCGCCAGGCACGCCAAAGATGTGGGTTACGCCCTCGGCCTCCAGGCACCGAACGAACAGGTCCGAGGCTTTCTGCCAGCGGGCTTCCACCCGGTCAGCTTGAGGTTGCAATTCACTCATCTCATAACTCCTTTGAGCGCAGAACCAGCATCTTCTGAACCTGCATGTCATGCATGGTGTGCGGAATCCCGCCGACACCATAGCCCGACTGTTTGAGCCCCGCGAATGGCATCCAGTCCACCCGGAAAGCCGTATGGTCATTGACCATGACGGCCGAGGCGTTGAGCCGCTGATAGCAGCGCATGGCGGTATCAATGTCTTGGCTGAACACCGCCGCCTGAAACGACACCTCCAGTGAGTTGGCGCGACCGATGGCCTCGTCAAGGTCGGCGCAGCCGTACAGACAGATCACCGGCCCAAAAACCTCCTGGGTGGATACCCGAACATCCGCCGGGGGATTCAGGAGTACCGTGGGCGCATAACAAGTCTCGGAGATGCGCCGCCCCCCGGTGACCAGCTGTGCGCCAGCTTCAACCGCCTCGTCCACCCATTCTTCGACCCGATCCACTTCGCCTGGCTCGATGAGCGGCCCGACATCGGTTTCTTCACTGGTCGGATCGCCGACGATCAGTTCGTCGGCCGCAGCGGCCAAGCGCATGGCCAGTGCCGACAGGATGCTGGCCTGAGCGTATACCCGCTGCACCGATACACAGACCTGTCCCGCATGATAGAAGGCTCCTTTGGCCAGCAGCGGAACCGCCAGGTCCAGATCGGCATCTTCGGCGACCACCACCGGCGCGACCCCACCGTGCTCCAGAGCGCAGCGCGCGCCGGCGGCGAGCTGCGATTTCAGCGACCAGCCCACTCGCGCGCTGCCGATAAAGCTGAAAAAGGCGGTCCGCGAATCCGTCACCATCTGGGTGGAGAGCCGATTGTCCGCCGGGATAAGCGGCAGGCACCATTCGTCAGGCAGTCCCGCAGCGCGGAAGATTTCCACCAGGCGCAGGCAGGACAGCGGCGTCGCTCGGGCCGGCTTGATCAGTACCGGACAGCCGGTGGCGATGGCCGGGCCAATCTGGTGGGCAATCAGGTTCAAGGGGTGATTGAAGGCACTGACCGCCACCACGGGACCTATCGGCTCGCCCCGTGTGAGCGCGAGGCGCTGAGCCGAGGCCGCGCTGACATTCATCGGCACGACCACCCCAGGCGCCGTGCGCAAGGTTTCGACACAGATCTTCAGACTGTCGATGGCGCGCGCCGTTTCCACCCGCGAATCCACCAGGGGCTTGCCGCCTTCGCGGGCCGCCTCCAGGGCCAGCGGGCCGGAAAACTCGATGAGAATTTCGATCGCCCGTTCAAGAATCTCGATGCGATGCTGTGGCGGCAACCAGGCTTCACGATCCAGGTACAGTTCGCTGGCCAGGGCCAGCGCCCGCTCGACCGTGGCCTCGTCTGCCAGCTCCACCTCGGCGATCACCGCGCCATCAAAAGGCGCTGTTACCTCCAGGCAGCGCGCCGCCTCGGGCACACCGGGCACCATCAAGGGATAATGCGTGCGGAACAGAGCGTCCATGGGTCCCCTTCGACCTCAAGCCTGTGCCGAGTGTCTCGCCGCCTCATCATCCTGGCAAGCGCAACGACGTTGCAGACGGAATTCGCCAATGTTTGAACTCGATATCGTCGTACCTACCCTGAACGAGGCTCGCCAATTGCCCGGGCTCTGCGGTGCCCTGGCAAAACAGCAAGACCTGCCCTACCGGCTGATCGTAAGCGACGGCGGCTCTGGCGACAGCACGATCGCCATAGCCCGACGGTGGCACGCAAAAGTCGTGACCGGCGCGCGCGGCCGCGGCCAGCAGATGAACAGGGGCGCGGCGGCCAGCGATGCCCCGTATCTGTTGTTCCTGCATGCCGACTCCCGGCCCGGCAGCACCACCCAGCTGCGGCGCGCGCTGGATCGCCTGGTCCGGATCAACGCCAACGCCCGGCATGACCGTCACGCAGGCCATTTCCCGCTAAAATTCCGGCGCCGCGACGCCGGGCATGATTTTTTCTATCGCTACCTGGAGTACAAATCCGCTCTCAATCGCGCTGAAACCTTCAATGGCGATCAAGGCCTGTTGCTTAGCCGCGGGTTCTTTGACGAGCTCGACGGATTCCCGCAGCGACTGCCCTTTCTGGAAGATCAGCTGATTGGCGAGAAGATTCGCCAGCGGGGCGAATTCCTAACCCTGCCGGGCCGCTTGCTGACCTCAGCCCGGCGCTTTGAGGCCGAGGGCACCTACCGCCGCTATTTCCTGATGACCTTGATCATGAGTGCGCGGCGGCTGAGGCTGCAGAGCTTTTTCGAGGGCGCCGAAGCTCTGTATCGCCAGCAGGACCAGGCGCACAGCCTGGATATTCGCCCCGTGTTTGAGCTTTTCCTGACATGTGTGGATCAGGCAGACGCCTGGTCCGAACTGGGCGCCTACAGTCTCGAGAATCTGTGGCAGCTGTGCCTCGCCAGTGACCTGGCATTGGGCACAGACGGTCGCTTGCTGAACTGGCACGACCGCTGGCTGAGGACACGCCTCTCCCGCCACTTGAGCCGGCAGCTTGCCGGGCAGTTGCTGCGCGTCGGAATCGCCCGCCCCCTGCGATGGTCACTGAGCCGCTAGCGCCGGGCTGCCCTGCGTGCCGCACGGCAAGATTCCGGCCACGAGCCCGAGCGGGCTCGTCTGGCGGCATGACCTTTTGTTCACGCCCGACAAGGTGCGATCGGGTTCGCGAAGAGCTCGCGCCGACCGCTGGAGAGTCCCCATGAACCGCCTGCTGACCTGTGTACTTGCGAGCTGCGGCTGGGTGTGGGTCGCTCCTGGCCACGCGGAACCGGGCTTCGCCGTGGGCATTCGCGCCAGCACGCTCGGCCTGGGCGTAGAGG
>JBFIIN010000131.1:0-8757 GCA_041601225.1 Oceanococcus sp. | reverse complement strand
GCTCCCGGTCGTTCACCAACATCAAAATGGGCAGCTTGTAGCCAAACAGGCTGTCATTGAATCCGTAGGTGTAGCGCCGATATCCCAATTGCTCGTAGAACGGAATGAGGTGGGGCTGCAATCGCCATAGTTGAGCCGCGCCCCACGCTCCAGGCCTTCCGCGT
The DNA here is from genome assembly GCA_041601225.1 of Oceanococcus sp. Lineage (GTDB taxonomy): Bacteria > Pseudomonadota > Gammaproteobacteria > Nevskiales > Oceanococcaceae > JBFIIN01. The sequence goes on along the minus strand of JBFIIN010000131.1, from coordinate 8,593 downwards.
AGGCCATGCGGATCAGGCGATACACCGCATTGGTACTGCGTAGTTCCGGCGCCAGAGTAAAGCGACTGGTGGTGCCGACGCCGCTTATGCCAAAGGCCTCAATGGCTGGCCGCATGGCGAACTTGTCGATCAGCGGCTGCGGATTATCCAGATCTTCCAGGTAGGTACAGCGCAATGAGCGCACGATCCCGTTTTCGTTGAAGATCGCGAAGGAGATCGATTGTTCGTCGAATTCGTCGTACAGCTGTTTGCGCTCATGATCGGCCTGGGTGGTCATGCCGAGGTCTTCGACATAGACGCGATAACGAAAGCGGTACAGCGCGTCGCGTTCTTCCCGCGTTTCGACCCGCCGGACTTGGGATTGCTCAGCCACCGCGCTTATTCGCCGGCGCCGATCTGCTCGAACATGCGCACGTAGAGATCAGCCACCACATCGGCGACATGGTGCACATCAGCCAGATCGTCACCATGAATATGGGCTTCGATCTGCTCGATAATCTCGCGCGTATGATCCTCATCGGCATCGCCATGCCCGGCCAGAAAGCGCACCCCATCCGGAAGATCCAGGCTTTTGCTCACCTGCAAGGACACCACCGCGGGATCGAGCTCCTTGCTCATCACGAGCTTCAGGCACTCGCTCGGCTTTTCGAGAATCTCGGCATCGGTCATTACGGTCTCTTTGTGAGTTCTATCGTCGCGTTCATTGTCCGGTCCAGCGCTTCAGGACCAAGACGGAATTGTTGCCGCCAAAGGCAAAGGAATTCGAGATGGCGATGTCCATCGCATGTTCCTGCGGGGCCTCGCGGACAAAGTTCAGATCCAGGCCGTCATCCACATCGTCGAGATTCGCGATGTGGGGAACCCGCTGTTCCTGCGGAGTCTTGACGGCCAGCGCCGCCTCCAGCGCGCTGGCGGCACCCAGGGAATGCCCAAGCATGGATTTGTTCGCCGTAACCGGAATCTTGCGGCCGTGTGCGCCCAAGGCCAACCTGATTGCCTCAGTTTCAGACTGGTCATTGGCCTGGGTGGCGGTTCCATGGGCGTTGACGTGGTCCACCTGCTCGGCCCGAATACCCGCGTCAGCCAGCGCGCGCTCGATGGCCTGCGCCTGCCCGGCGGGCCGCGGGGCGGTGATGTGGCTCATGTCGCTGCTGCCGCCGTGGCCCAGGATTTCGGCGCAGATTGTGCCGCCACGTTCAAGCGCCGCGTCCAGCGATTCGATGATGAAAATGCCGGCGCCCTCGCCCAACACCAAACCTGCGCGATTCTTGTCGAAAGGCCGCTAGGCCCGCTCAGGCTCCGCAATCTTGCTGAGCACCCGCATCGCACACCAGAACGCGAATATTCCTCGATGCATCACGGTGTCGCTGCCACCGGCCACACACAGCGATTCCTGGCCGTAGCGCACCCGGTTGAAAGCATCGCTCACCGCCATTGAACCCGACGCACAAGCCACGCCCACAGCATGGTGTGAAGCGGCGATATGGAGCTGGATTGACGCCATCGACGCGGCATTGTTGAACATCAGGCGCGGAACAGTCAGCGGGTGCATGCGGTCGGCACCCTTGAGCCAGAAGGCCTGAGAGGCCTCCTCGGTCACCTGTTGGAAACCGCAACCATGCCCGAAAATGATGGGGGCCAGGCCGGCGTGATCCAGTGCAAACTTCGTGGCCGCGACCGTGAGCGTGCTGGTCAGATCACAGCGCCGCAGCATCGAATCGACCGTGATGTGCTGTTCCCAGTCGATGGCGGGAATCTCGGCCCCGATATGAATGCTGAGGTCCGAGGTGTCAATTCGTGCAATACGCCGAATGCCGGACTCCCCCGCGAGCATCGCCTGCCAGGCCGCGTCCAGACCGATACCAAAAGGCGACACCAGCCCGATCCCGCTGATGACAACCCGTCGCTCCTGCCCCGTGCGCATTGCCCCCCCCGTACGAATGCCGCGATCCGCGCGTCCTCAATATACGGCCCCGCGAACCACATAGGAAGTTGCCGGGCTGGGCGCCGCGGCGGACGGCCAGGCTAAGCGGGAGGCACCTTCTCCATCCACGGCTGGGCCTGCTCCAATTGCCCGGCCAGGCGGAACAGCAAGCCCTCGCCTGACACCGGCGCCACGAACTGCACCCCCAACGGCAGCTTGGTATTGGTCCAGTGCAAGGGCACCGACATGGCCGGAGTTCCCGTCAGATTGGCCAACTGGGTATAGGGGACATAGCGGAGGTTTTCGCGCGCCATCTGCTCAACCAGACCCGATTTCAGAATCAGCCGCGACATCCCGAGCGCAACCGCCACTTTGAGCATGACGTGCTGCCACGCCGGGGTGACAATCGAGCCGACCTTGGCCGGTTCGCAGGCCATGGTCGGCGTCATGAATAAATCGTGCTCCATGTGGAACTCGGCCAACTGGCGCGCATAGTCATTCCAGCGCGTATGCCCCTCCACGTACTCATTGGCGCGCAGCCCGCGACCAAAGGCGTCCATGGACAAGGTATCGAGTTCGAATCCTGAATTGCCGCAGCCGGTTTTCGCTTTGACCGCATCGACGGTCGCGGCGCAATTGGCAAACCACATCAGCAGAAAATCCTGGGCCAGGCGCTCACCGTCGATTTTCGGTTCGGCTTCGACCACCGTGTGCCCCAGGGATTCGAGCAGCTTGGCCGTTTTTTGCACCGCCTGGACGGCCTCGGGGTCTACCGGCATGCCCACCGGCGATCGTGTGCTGAAACCAATCCTGAGCCGCCCTGGGCCCCTCGCGACCTCTTCCAGGTAGGGCCGTTCCGGCGCGACAATGTGAAACAGAGAGCCCAGTTCCGGCCCGTGCGTTGCGTCGAGCATGGCCGCGCTGTCGCGAACCGAGCGCGAGACGATGTGGTTCTGTACCGCGCCATGCATCATTTCCGCGACCTGTGGCCCCATCGGCACCCGGCCGCGTCCCGGCTTGAAGCCGAACAGGCCGCAACACCCGGCAGGGATGCGAATTGACCCCCCGCCGTCGTTGGCACCCGCCATGGGAACGATGCCGGCGGCCACCGCCGCAGCCGAACCGCCACTGGAACCACCGGGCGTGTGATCGGGATTCCAGGGGTTGCGGGCCGGCCCCCAGGCATCGGGTTCGGTTATTCCCTTGGCGCCGAATTCGGGCGTGTTCGTGCGTCCGAATATGACGGTGCCGGCAGCCAGCCAGCGCTTGGTAATCTCGGCATGCTCCTGCGCCACATTCCCCGACGCTTTGAGTGCCTTGCAGCCAAAGGCCGTCGGCACGCCGGCGTATTCCTGGAACAGATCCTTGGTCAAGAACGGCACCCCGGCGAAGGGACCGCTCAAGGGTTCCTGGGCCCGTTTCCAGGCCACATCCTGCATGGGAATGACGACGGCATTGAGCTTGGGATTGACTTCATCCATGCGCGCGATGGCAACTTCCAACAGCTCGGCAGCGGTGACTTGGCCACCGGCGACCAGCTTGGCCAGACCCAAGCCGTCGTATTTGCGGTATTCCTCGAAATTCACTGGTGATCCTTCAAGCTGACTGTCTGTCGGGCTGGTTACGATCTGCCAGCAGACCAGCCAAAGCGCGCAGTATCGTGGATGCGCTCAGCCAACTCCAGCGGGACCGGGTCAGGCGCTGGTGGCTGCCCCGCCCAAACGCTCAGCCACGGCGGTGATGATCGCCAGATGGTTGGTGACCAGGGTCTCGGTGGAATCGGCAAAGTCCTCGAGATACCAGCGCATCGCCAGATGCACCGCGGCGCCGACCAGGGCGGTCGCCATCAGGCTGGAGCTGAGACCCTGCGAACCACTGCCCGGATAGAAGGTTTCGATCAGGCGGCGGATCAGCTCGGCAAAACCCTCCACGCCGCGTCGATACATGCGCTCGGTATCCTGGGTCGTGACGTAGACCTCGATCACCAGAATTCGGGCCAGCCGAGGGTCTTGCTTGAGGCTGCCGTAAAAAGCCCGCAATCCAGCTTCCGCCATGGCCTCCGGCGCGGCCGGGGTTGCGGCGATGGCGGCCGTGATGCGCTGATGCACGTCGGCAAGAACCTGGTCGTAGAGGGTGTCGAACAATTGCGCCTGATTGCGGAACGACTCGTAAAAGTAGCGCTCGGTCAGGCCGGCTTCGGCGCAAACCTGTTTGACCGTCGCGGCATGAAAACCCGCCGTACCGAAGACTTCCAAGCCGGCCGCAAGCAGTTTTTCACGGCGCTCTGCCTTGCGCTTTGCCGCACTCACGCCGCCGTAGCGCCGGGCCTTTGCTGCTTTGAAATCCGCTGCCATGCAACAATGTTGACATGGCTCATTGTCAGATGTAAAGTGACACCACCAATTGTCAGTTTTGGATTCATGATGACCCGTGATCCCGCACAACAGGCGGACCTTGAGTTCGCAATCATCGGCACCGGCTTTGCCGGCCTGGGCATGGCGATCAAATTGCAGGAGGCCGGCATGACCGACTTTCTGCTGTTTGAGCGGGCCACGACCGTGGGCGGCACCTGGCGTGATAACAACTACCCGGGCGCTGCCTGCGATGTACCCTCGCACCTGTATTCCTTCTCCTTCGCCCAGAATCCGGACTGGTCGCGCAAGTATCCGACCCAAGCCGAGCTGTATGCGTATTTGCAGCAGATCGCCAGGGACTACGATCTGCACGCGCGCATTCGCTTCGAGCATCGGGTGGAAGATTCGGTCTTTGACCCGGCCACCCAGCTGTGGACGATCCACACCAACCAAGGTGCGGTACGCGCGCGCTATCTGATTTCCGCCAACGGCGTGCTGGCCGAACCCGCTACGCCGAATATTCCCGGCATCGACAAGTTCCAAGGCAAGATTTTCCATTCCGCGCAGTGGGATCACGATTTCGACTTGCGGGGCAAGAAGGTGGCGTGTATCGGGACCGGCGCCAGCGCGATTCAGTTCGTGCCGGAAATCGCGCCGCAGGTGGAAAACCTGGATGTCTACCAGCGCACCCCGCCCTGGATCATTCCGCGTGCTGACCGCCGGATCACGCGCCTGGAAAAATGGTTGTTGCGCCGGGTGAAACCCCTGCAATGGCTGTATCGCTGGAGCATTTATTGGCATCACGAAGCACGCGTGATGGGCTTCGTAATCCATCCCTGGCTGATGAAGATCTTTCAGTTCGGCGCCTTGCGCCATATGAAACGCCAAGTGGCCGACCCGGAACTGCAGGCCAAGCTGACTCCGGATTACATGATTGGCTGCAAACGCATCCTGATCTCCAATGACTGGTATCCGGCGCTTTGCCGCGACAATGTCAATCTGGTCACTTCGGGCATTCAGGAAATTCGCGAGCACAGCATAATTGACAGCGCCGGCATCGAACGTCCGGCGGATGCGCTGGTGCTGGGAACCGGTTTCGTGGTCACCGACAATCCCATCGCCCAGCACATCAAAATCAAGGATGGCCCGACGCTGGCGCAAACCTGGGCCGACGGCGAACAGGCCTATCTGGGCACGATGGTGGCGGGCTTCCCGAATCTGTTCTTGATGACCGGTCCCAATACCCTGCTGGGGCACACTTCGGTGGTATTCATGATCGAAACCCAGGTCGGTTACATCATGCGCGCACTCAAGCAGATGCGGGCCCGGGGAGCCGAACGGCTGGAGGTGCGTCCTGAAGTGCAAACCCGCTACAACGACAAGCTGCAGGCACGCTTGCGCGCATCCACCTGGAGCACCGGCTGCAAAAGCTGGTACCAGAACAAGGACGGCAAGATCACCACCCTGTGGCCGGGCTTCACGTTCAGCTTCTGGCTGGCCGTTCAGCGTTTCCGCGCCGCGGACTACCTGATGCAGAAGAATGCAGCGGCCAACCCGGCGCCCGTCCACCAGGCCGTCTGAGCCCTGCCCCTACCGGATCCTGACTCCTGCCATGAAAACCCTGTTCAAGATCAGCGTGCTTATCGCACTGCCACTGACGGTCTGGGCGACCTGGACCTATCCGCGCGTTGGCGAACTTGCCTATGACGGCGCATTGGCCGTGGAAACCCGGCTCTATGGCTTGCATGAAGACCAGGTCGATATCGGCGAAATGTCGCTGTCCGTCTATCTGGGCGGTCCGCGCGACGGTGCCGAAGCCGTGGTCTTGCTGCATGGCTTCAGCGCCGAAAAAGGGCACTGGGCGCGCTTTGCGCGCCATCTGGTGGACGATTATCAGGTGGTCATACCGGACCTGGCCGGTCACGGCCGCACCGGCTTTAAGCCCGAGTGGGATTACAGCATTCCGGCCCAGGCTGCGCGCATAGCGGCCCTGCTGGACCGCCTGCAGATCAGCCAGGCTCACATCGTGGGCAATTCCATGGGCGGCTTCACCGCTGCGCATTTCGCCCTGACTTACCCTGCGCGCACCCTGTCGGCCACCCTGATAGACCCGGCCGGCGTGCAATCCCCGCAAGCCAGCGACATGGAAAAGATGCTGGCGGCGGGCCGCAACCCCTTCGAGGTAAGCTCGCGCCCGGAATTCGCGGAGTTCTACGCCATGACCATGGCTGATCCGCCCTGGGTGCCGGGCTACGTGCTGGATGCCCTGGCCGACCGCGCCCAGGCCCGGCGTCCCGAACTGCGCCACATATTTGGCGATTTCACCGGTCGCGACATGCTTGATGGCCAGCTGAGCCAGATCAAGGCCCCCGTCCTGCTGCTCTGGGGGCGCGACGACCAGCTTATCCATGTCAGTTCAACGCAGGTCTGGAAAGCCGGCATCCCCCAGATCCAGGTAGAGATCTGGGACGGGATTGGCCACATGCCCATGGTCGAGGCCCCGGGCCGCAGCGCCGCCTTGTTTCGCAGCTTTATCGCCCACCGAGCTGCCGGATCGAAATCATGAAAAGCTTTCACAACAAAGTCGCGGCCATTACCGGCGCGGGCTCGGGCATGGGCCGCACCCTGGCCCTGAATCTGGCCGAGCAGGGTTGTCATCTGGCGCTGTCGGACGTGAATGAAACTGGGCTGGCTGAAACCGCGGAGCTCGTGCAGGCCCATGCGGTGAAAGTCACCCGTCAGATACTGGATGTTGCCGACCGTGACGCGGTGTTTGCCTGGGCCGATCAGGTGGTCGCAGACCACGGCCGGGTCAATCTGATCTTCAACAATGCCGGGGTGGCGCACTCCAGCACCATCGAGGCCCTGGATCTGGCCGACTTCGAGTGGATCGTCAATATCAATTTCTGGGGTGTGGTGTATGGCACCAAAGCCTTCCTGCCGCACCTGATCGCTGCTGGCGACGGCCACATCATCAACACATCGAGCCTGTTTGGCCTGTGCGCGCAACCCTATGTGGGCACCTATAACGCGACCAAATTCGCGGTCCGCGGCTTTACCGAGTCCTTGCGCCAGGAACTGGATCTGGCGGGCCATGGGGTCAGCGCGACCTCGGTCCATCCTGGCGGGATCAAAACCAACATCGCCCGCGCCGGCCGGGTAAGTGCGAGTGTGGAACAGGCCACTGGCCAGTCCGCCGATGATGCCAAGGCGCAGTTCGAGAAGTTTTTTATCACCACGGCCGACCAGGCTGCCAAAATCATCCTCAGGGCCGTGCAGCGTGATAAGCGCCGGGTGCTGGTGGGACCCGACGCCAAGGTCATGGACCTGCTGGTGCGCCTGCTGCCCAGCCTGTATCAGCGGCTCGTCGTCTGGGGCACGCGTAAACAGGTCATTAAGAAGGCTGCCAAAACTGCGTCGCCAAAAGCCAAGCTTGGTGTCGAGAATTAATCCGACACCTGGACTAGACTCGGGGCGTACGCGTGTAACGGCGCCATGACGCGCCAGGAGCAGATTAATGGATGATCTCGCGATCCGCTCGGCGGGCGCGCTGAGCGCTCCCGCAACTCAAGCCGGCAACCAGGTCCAACGGCAGGAGCAGCAGCAAGCTGCGCCCGTGGCTGAAGCGCGACCGGAGGCGACCCAGCAGGTCAGCGACCCGCGCCGGGTCGAAGCCCCGACCGAACCCACCCAAGCCAATGACGGAGTACGTGGCCAGGTCGTCGACCGCTACGCCTGAGTATGTACATCGGCGGCCTGCACAGCGCCACGCTGCCCATTTTGCGCCCGACCGGTCCGGGAAGCACGGAGCAAGCCGAGACCGAGCGGCAGGCGGAATTGCGCCGGTTGCAGGTTACGGACCGGCGCGTGCGCAGCCATGAGCAGGCCCATAGCGCGGTCGGCGGGCGCTATGCCGGCGCGCCGCAGTACGAGTTCCAGCGCGGTCCCGACGGGGTGCTTTATGCCGTCGGTGGCGAAGTGACCATCGACAGCGCTCCGGTTGCCGGGGACCCGCAGGCCACCATCGACAAGATGAAGATTGTGCACGCCGCGGCACTCGCCCCGACCGACCCGTCCGCGCAAGATCATCGCGTCGCCGCGCAAGCCCTGCAGGAAAAGCTGAGCGCCGAATTGGCCCTGGCCGCCGAGCGGGGCTCGGTGATCGACACGCGGGCCTAGCCTGAATCCGTCACGAGCCTGTGCGTCCGCCTTTGGCACTGGCGCCTGCTGTGGAGCTGGTTAGTTCTTGACCAGCTGAGCGTTGCTGATAGCGCATTTCACAGATTCAGCGCGCACGCCCCCTTACCCCCATTGT
>JBFIIN010000130.1:0-8762 GCA_041601225.1 Oceanococcus sp. | reverse complement strand
CAAGACCTGGGAGGGCGCGGTCGGCGGCTTACTGTTTGCCGCGGTTGTTGCCGGCCTTGGCGGCCTGGTTCTGGGATACTCGGGCAGCCGTTTGACCGCCTTCGTGGCTGTGGGTACCGCGGTCGCAGCCGTCTCGATCGTCGGGGATTTGACCATCAGCATGTTCAAGCGGCAATGCGGCGTGAAGGACACAGGAACCCTGTTCCCCGGTCACGGCGGCGTCCTGGATCGCCTGGACAGCCTGTTTGCCGCTGCGCCAGCCCTCATGCTGGGCATGTCCCTGTTGCCGAGCACCTGATGCGCGGGCTGGTTGTACTGGGCGCGACCGGAACCGTAGGTCGCAATACCCTGGATGTTGCTGCGCGCCACCCACAGCGGCTGCGGGTGCTGGGTCTGAGTGCCCATACCGATGATGCGGGACTGTTTGAACTTTGCCAGGCTCATCAGGTTCCGCTTGCCGCGCTAGTCGATGTGGCGGCCGCGGCTCGCTTGCGCGAGCGCGCCGCCGTGGCCGGCTATCGGCTGGAGGTATTGGAAGGTGTGGCGGGTCTGAACGAACTGGCCGGAATTGAGGCGGCCGACACGGTGATGGCGGCCATAGTCGGATCCGCTGGCCTGCTGCCAACTCTGGCCGCGGTGGATGCCGGAAAACGGGTGCTGCTGGCGACCAAGGAAGCTCTGGTGATGGCGGGAGCGTGGTTTGTTCAGCGCGTCCGCGCGCGGGGGGCCAGTCTTGTTCCGATTGACAGTGAACATAATGCGGTATTTCAGTGTCTACCCAGCGGGACCGAATGCGGGCGGCGGCCGGCGGGGCTGCGGCGCATTATTTTGACGGCTTCCGGTGGGCCGTTTCGCAACTGGACTCTGACCGAAATGGCAAAGGTCACTCCAGCCGAAGCGGTGGCGCATCCGAACTGGACAATGGGACAAAAGATTTCTGTGGATTCGGCGACCATGATGAATAAGGGCCTGGAGTTCATCGAGGCGGTCCATCTGTTCGCGCTGGACGCGGCCGAGGTCGACATCGTTGTGCATCCGCAAAGCACGGTGCATTCGCTGGTCGAGTACGTTGATGGCTCGTTCTTGGCGCAGTTGGGTGCGGCCGATATGCGCATTCCCATCGCGCATGCCCTGGCCATGCCGGAGCGCTGGGAATCCGGGGCGGCGTCGCTGAATTTTTCCGAACTGGCCCGGCTCGACTTCGAAGCTCCTGATCCGCAAAGGTTTCCGAGCTTGCGCCTGGCGCGCGAGGCGCTCGCGGCCGGCGGGCCGGCGCCGGCCGTGCTGAATGCCGCGAATGAAGCGGCGGTGGCGTCTTTTCTGAATCAGGAGCTGAGTTTCCCAGGAATCTCAGCCACCGTGGCGACTTGCCTGGACCGCGCCGTCAGCGCGGATCTGCCCGCGATCGACAGCATCGAAGGGGTGCTGGCGGTGGACGCCTGGGCACGCCAGCAGGCGCAGCACGCGATCGGGGGCGGCCATGCTTGAGGTGCTTTGGGCTGCCGGGTCTTTCGTCGTGGCGGTCGGCATACTGGTCGCGTTTCACGAATGGGGCCATTTCTGGACTGCGCGCAAACTCGGCGTCCAGGTCCTGCGTTACTCGATCGGATTCGGGCGCCCGCTGTGGCGTCGCCAGGGGGCGGACGGCACGGAATATGTCGTCGCCGCGATACCCCTGGGCGGGTATGTGAAAATGCTGGATGAGCGAGAGGCTGAGGTCGACCCCGCAATGCGCCACCGCGCGTTCAATGTGCAGCCGCCCTGGAAGCGGATCCTGATCGTGCTGGCCGGACCCGCCGCCAATTTCCTGTTCGCGATCGTGGCGTACTGGGCGATTTTTGTGGCCGGAACCCCGGGACTCAAACCTGTACTGGGTGAGCCGCCGGTCGGCAGCCTGGCGCACCGGGTGGGCCTGCTGGCGGACGACGAAATCCTGCGGGTTGGAGATTCGCCGATTGCCACCTGGGACGTGCTGCGGCCGGAATTGCTTGATTTGGCCTTGGCCGGTGAGCCGGTGGTGCTTGCCTTGCGACGGGGCGCTGACCGCGTGCAGGTGACCATGGATTTCGCCGGCATCTCCGCCGATCCGCAGCAGCTGTATGCCGAAGTGGGAATGTACCCGCCGCAACCACACTATCGGCCGATTCTTGGGGAAATTGTTGCTGGCGAAGCCGCGGCCAGTGCGGGACTGCAGGCCGGAGATCGAATTTTGAGCGCCGCAGGTGAGCGTATGGACAGCTGGATGCAGTGGCGCGACTGGCTGCGGGAGCGCCCGCTGGAGACGGTTGAGCTGCGGGTTTTGCGCGCGGACAAGGAGTTGACGGTCAGTCTGCAGATTGGCGAGCGCTTTGAGGACGGACTGCGCGTCGGTCGACTGGGTGCCAGCGTGGCGGCTCAACCCGAGTTATGGCAGGATTTGCAGCTGACCTACCGACTGACACCTTGGGCTGCGGTGCCGGCCGCGTTGGTGCGCACCTGGGACATGTCGCGGCTGACTTTGCAGATGCTTGGGCGGATGGTTATCGGGGAGGTTTCGGTGCGCAATGTGAGCGGCCCGCTGCACATTGCTCAGTATGCTGGTTCGACGGCTGCCGCGGGGATCATCGCATTTTTGAGTTTCCTCGCCATCATCAGCGTGAGTTTGGGCGTGTTGAATTTGTTGCCGGTGCCGGTGCTCGATGGTGGCCACTTGCTGTACTACCTGGTAGAGGTGGTCAAGGGATCGCCGGTTTCAGAACAGGTGCAGGTTGTGGGGCAGCAGATAGGTATTGCGGCGCTGGTGTTACTCATGGGCGTGGCTTTTTACAACGATATTTTGCGACTTGTCAGCTGATGCAGCTGGCGGTCAGAACGACAACGGACAGGAACCAGACGCGAGTGATCTACGCCGGCGGCCAGATTCAGCCGCTCGCCGGGGCTCACTGAGCAAGAATCCACAGATGCGGACTTTCGACTTTAGGCGTGCCCTTGCGGGCTTGGTGTTGCTGTGTGCCGCCGGCAACGCTGTGGCAATTGAACCCTTCCGGATTCAGGAAATCCGTGCCGAAGGCTTGCAGCGACTGGAATTGGGCACGGTGCTGTCTTATCTGCCGATTTCGGTCGGCGATCAGCTCAACGACGCCACCAGCCAGCAGTCCATTCGGGCGCTGTACACCACCGGCCTGTTCGAGAATGTCGTTTTGCTGCGTGACGGCGATACGCTGGTCGTGCAGGTGGAAGAGCGTCCGGCGATTGGCAAGTTCGAGATTACGGGCAACAAGAAGGTTTCGGGAGACGAGCTCGACGAGGCACTGAAGTCGGCCGGGTTGACTCAGGGCGAGCTGTTTCGGCGTGCCGTTCTGGACCAGGTCAGTCAGGAACTGGAGCGCCAGTATTTTGCCAATGGCTACTACGCGGTCCTGATTGAAAGTGAGGTCACGGAGCTGCCCAACAATCGGGTCGATGTCACGATCAAGGTCACGGAGGGCAAACCGGCCCGGATCAGCGCGATCAACATCGTGGGCAACCAGGCCTTCGACGATGCCACATTGCTGGATACCTTCGAACTGGAAGAGAGCAAGGCATTTGCCCTGTTTCAATCCAGCGATCGCTACTCCAAGCAGAAGTTGCTCGGCGATCTGGAGGGCCTGTCGTCCTATTATCTGGATCGCGGTTATCTGCGTTTTGACGTGACCTCGGTGCAGGTTTCTCTGGCTCCCGACAAGCGCGCGATCTTCGTGACCATCAACGTCTTTGAAGGCGAGCGCTATACGGTACGAGGCTCAAAGTTCAGCGGCGAGTTGATTCTCGACGAAAGCTTGCTGCGCCGCCTGTCCAGCGTGGCCGATGGCGACATCTTCTCGCGCAAGCAGGCGACCCAGACCGGCGAGCGTATCTCGGCAGCCCTGTCCAATGTGGGATTTGCGTTCGCCGAAGTCAGCCCTGTGCCGGAAGTGCATGACGAGGACCGCGAAGTCACGGTGAATTTTGTGGTCCAGCCCGGCAAGCGCACCTACGTGCGCTACATCAACTTCGGTGGCAATTCCCGGACCAATGACGCCACGCTGCGGCGCGAAATGCGCCAGCTGGAAGGCGCGGTATTCTCGCAGGCTCTGGTCGAGCGCTCACGGACCCGCATCCAGCGTCTGCCCTTCATTCAGCAGGTGGAAGTGGAAACCCTGCCGGTTCCCGGCACCGAGGATCTGGTGGATATCGTGTTCACCATTGAGGAGCGGCCGCCCGGTTCGATCCAGTTCGGGGTGGGTTTCTCGGGGTCTCAGGGTTTCCTGATCAACGGGAGCATCACCCACACGAATTTCCTGGGCACCGGCAACCGGGTGTCTCTCGAAGTGGAGAACAACCAGATTTCTGACACCATCAGTGCGAGCTGGACCGACCCCTATGCGACCGAGGATGGGGTCAGCCGAACGGTATCGGCCTTCTTCCGCAAGTCGGAAGGGGTGATTCGCTTTAGTTCCGGCTTTGATTCCAACGCCTATGGCGGATCCTGGACCTATGGGCTGCCCATCAGTGAATACTCGTCACTGCGGGTTGGGCTGGGCTTTGAAGAGACTTCAATTACGACTTTTGCGAGCAACACCGCAGATGAAGTGCTGAAATTCGTCGTTGAACACGGCACGAATTTCTTCATCTACCAGTTCCGCACCGGTTTCGCACGGGACACACGAAATCGAACCATTTTTGCCAATCGAGGCGCCCTGCATCGCGTGAATCTGGATTTGGCCCTGCCAGGCAGCGAACTGGAGTTCTTCAAGACCTCCTACCGCATGCAGCAATACCTGCCGATGTTCGCAGGCTTTTTCTGGGAGGTGAATTCCTCGATTGGCTATGTCGATGGCTATGGCGGCGAAGACGGCGTGCCACCCTACGAGCATTTCTTCGCCGGGGGTACGGGCAGCGTCCGGGGCTATCGCGCCGGAACGCTGGGTCCGCGTGACACGCCGTTCAACAACGCCTTCGGCGGCAAGCTGCGCACCTCGATTCAGGCCAATCTGGTCGTGCCCACGCCGCTGGAAAGCAATAACAAGACCACGCGTTTCTCCTTGTTCTACGATATCGGCAACGTGTTTGCGGAGCCGGAAGATTGGGACGTGGACGAGCTGCGCAGTTCAGCGGGTATCGCGTTTGAGTGGTTTACACCATTCCTGGGCTTGCTCGAATTGAGCTATGCCTACCCGCTGGACCGGATGGCCGGCGATCGTGAGGATCGCTTCCAGATCAATTTCGGCTCTGGATTCTGATCCAGGCCCACTAAGAAGAGGTGATGATGAAACGAGCAAGTCTTTGCGCCCTGTTGCTCATCGTCGGCGTGAGTGCTGCTCTGCCGGCTGCTGCAGCGGATATGCGGGTTGCCGCCATTCGTGGCGCCAAGCTGGTCAGCAGTGCCCCCGAGTACAAAAAAGCCGAGGAAGCGCTGCGGGCGGAGTTCGAGGGCCGGGCCAAGTCATTGGCTGATCAGGAAAAGCAGCTGTCCGAAGATCTGCAGAAATTCCAGCGCGACGCGGACATCATGTCCACTTCCGAGAAAGAGAAGAAGCAGCTGGCGCTGCAGACCCGGATACGTGATTTTGAAGTTGCCAAGCGTAATTTCGCGGAAGGTCGACAGTTGCGTGAGCGGGAGCTCATGAATGAGCTGCTGGCCAGCATTTCCGAGGTGATCGCGGAAGTTGCCAAGGAAGGCAAATACGACCTGGTCGTGCAGGATCCCGTTTTTGCAGTGGATAGTATCGACATCACCGAGACCGTGCTCAAGCGCTTGAAGAAGCGCAACAAGTAGCTGTTCAAGGTCGCCATGCCCCAGTTCTCGCTGCAGGAGTTGGCGGATCGCCTGGGCCTGGCGGTCATCGGGCAGGCGCAGACGCGAATTTCTGGCGTGTGTGGCGTTGACCCAGGCGAGCCCGGCTGTATCGCGTTTGTGGCCGATTCCCGGTATCTGGAGCGGGTGGCGACCACGCGTGCCGCCGCCGTCATTGTCGGGGCCGCACAATCTGAGGTTGCGACCAACGGCTTGCTCGCGGAGCATCCGCAGTGGGCATTCGCCCAGGTTGCCGCCCTGTTCGCCCTGCCGGAAGGGCCGGTTGAGGGCATCCATTCCGATGCCACGATCGATGCCAGCGCGCAGCTGGGGCCGGGCTGTGCGGTCGGAGCCCGGGCCGTCATCGGGTCCGGCGTGGTGGTGGGCGGCGGCTGTCGGATCGGCGCCGGGACCACGATCGATCGCGATGCGCAACTCGGCCCGGATTGCGATGTCGGCAGTAATGTCAGTATCGCAGCACGGGTTCGGATCGGCGCGCGCGCTTTGATCTTGCCGGGTGCGGTCATAGGCTCGCGCGGGTTCGGCAATGTTCCGGTGGCGGGTGCCTGGCGCACCATGCCGCAACTGGGCAGTGTGCGGATTGGTGATGATGTGGAAATTGGCGCCAATACCTGCATCGATCGCGGCGCCCTGGGCGACACCCTCATCGGCAACGGTGTCAAGATCGACAATCAGTGCCAGATCGCCCACAACGTGGTTATCGGCGATCACACGGCCCTGGCGGCCGGCGTGGGCATTGCCGGCAGCGCAGTCATCGGTCGGCATTGCATGCTGGGTGGTCAGGTCGGCGTCAATGGGCACATACAGCTTGTTGACGGGGTCATCATCAACGGCGGTGGCAAGGTCTTGCAGTCCGTGACGGAGCCCGGACAATACGGTTCAGGTGCGCCCTTGATGCCGGTTGGGCAGTGGCGCCGATTCATGGCCCTGATGGGCCGTCTGGAAGCCCGGCTCAAACGCCTGGAACGGAAACCGGAACGATGAACAAGCTGGATGCGGTGATCGACTTTGAAGAGATGCGCCGGGTGATGCCGCACCGCTACCCGTTCCTGTTGCTGGACCGGGTGATCGAGATGGAGCTGGGCAAGCGCATCGTCGGCCTCAAGAATGTCACCATTAACGAGCAGTTTTTCCAGGGGCATTTCCCGGATTTTCCGGTCATGCCCGGCGTGCTGATACTTGAAGCCCTGGCCCAGGCCAGTGGCGTGTTGGCCGCCAAGACCGCCAATGCCAGTGCGGCGGAAGGATCCCTGTTGTTGTTTGCCGGGATCGACAAAGCGCGGTTTCGGCGACAGGTCGTACCGGGCGATACCTTGCTGCTGGAAGCCGACCTGTTGCGGCACAAGCATGACATCTGGAAGTTCAGCACCGTGGCGCGGGTCGGCGATGAAGTGGCTTGCACGGCGGAAATGCTCTGTGCCATTCGCCGCATGGATCAGTCTCCGGCATGAGCATTCACGCGCAGGCGGTCGTCGATCCCCGGGCGCAGGTCGATGTCGGTGTCGAGATCGGGCCTTTCACCTGGATTGGACCCGATGTCCAGATCGGCAAGGGCACCAAAATTGCGAACAATGTCTCGATCGGTGGACCGACGACCATCGGGCAGGACAACGACATCTTCTCGCAGGCCGCGATCGGCGGCGCCCCCCAGGATGTGAGCTATCGCGGGGAGCCAACCCGGCTGGAAATTGGCGACCGCAACGAAATCCGCGAGTTTGTCACCTTCAATCGCGGAACCCTCAAGCAGAGTGGTGTCACCCGGATCGGTAGCGACAACCTGATCATGGCCTATGTACACATTGCCCACGATTGCATCGTGGGCAATCACACCATTCTGGCCAACAACACAACCCTGGCGGGCCACGTGATCGTCGACGACTACGCCACCTGCGGCGGTCTGGCAGCCGTGCACCAGTTCTGTCATCTGGGCTCCTACTGCTACATCGGCAATGGCGGGGCCGTACTGCGCGATGTGCCGCCCTACGTGATCATGAGCGATTATCCAATCCGGCCGCGTGGGATCAACAAGGTGGGATTGCAGCGCCACGGATTCTCCGCCGAGCGCATCAAGCTGGTGCGTCAGGCCTACCGCATACTGTATCGGCAGGATCTGGCCCTGGACGAGGCGCGCTCCCGCCTGGCATCCCTGGCGCCGGGCAATGCGGATATTGCGCTGCTGGTCGACTTTCTGGCGGATTCGAAGCGCAGCATTTCCAGATGATGGCCCCTGGGGGCGCGTTTGGCACCGAGACGCAATGCGCGTCGGCATAGTTGCGGGCGAAGCCTCCGGCGATCTGCTCGCCGCCGGACTGATCAAGGCCATGCGTGATCAGCATGGCGATCTGGAGATCGAAGGCGTAGCCGGTCCCGCCCTGGAAGCGGTCGGTTGCCAGGTGCTGGCGCCGATGTCAGAACTGGCGGTGATGGGCATTACTGAGGTCGTCGCCGAGCTGCCGCGCCTGCTGGCCTTGCGCCGCCGGCTGCGCTCGCATTGGCTGGAGAATCCCCCGGATGTTTTCATCGGCGTGGATGCGCCGGATTTCAATCTGGGGCTGGAAACCCGGCTCAAGCGGGCCGGGATCAGGACCGTGCATTACGTTAGCCCGACAGTCTGGGCATGGCGTCCGGGTCGGGTGAAGAGCATCGCCCGCGCGGCCGATCTGGTGCTGTGCCTGTATCCCTTCGAACCGCAGTGCTATGCCCAGGTTCCGGTGCGCGCCGAATTCGTCGGCCACCCCTTCGCCGAGGAGATCGCGAGCGAGCCCGAGCGCGCACAGGCGCGCGATAAACTGGGTCTGGGCGTCACGGATCAGGTCGTGGCGGTGTTGCCGGGAAGCCGGCACGGGGAACTGGCCCGGTTGGGCGGGACCCTGGCCGATACTATCGCGTGGCTGCACCGGCGCCTGCCCGCCGCGCGTTTCGTCGTGCCCGCGGCCAGCGCCGAGCT
>JBFIIN010000129.1:0-8780 GCA_041601225.1 Oceanococcus sp. | reverse complement strand
GAATGTGGGGAAAAACCGGCGAATTATAACCTGAAGCTGCGCAGATTCGGACACCCCGCCACCAGCGCGAAGCCAACTCCGGGCAGGCACCGCTCGCGCGGTGTCGCCGCAGCGGAATATCCCCTCGAAAAACCGCGCCTTAGTTTCGCTTCATCGCGGAGAAAAAATCTTCGTTTGTCTTGGTCGTTTTCATCCGGTCGACCAGCAGCTCAACGGCTGCCAGCTCATCCATGGAGTGCAGCAGCTTGCGCAGCACCCAGGCATTCTGCAGCTCGACCGGCTCCATGATCAGTTCTTCGCGCCGGGTGCCGGAACGGTTGATATTGATAGCCGGGAAAATCCGCTTCTCGGCGATCCGGCGCTCAAGGTGCAGTTCGTTGTTGCCCGTGCCCTTGAACTCTTCGTAGATCACCTCGTCCATCTTGGAACCGGTTTCGACCAGGGAAGTGGCAATAATCGTGAGCGAACCGCCCTCTTCGATGTTGCGCGCGGCCCCAAAGAAGCGTTTGGGCTTTTGCAAAGCGTTGGCATCGACACCGCCGGTCAGGACCTTGCCCGAGGACGGCGCCACCGTGTTGTAGGCGCGGGCCAGACGGGTGATGGAATCCAGCAGAATGACCACATTGCGCTTGTGCTCGGTGAGCCTCTTGGCCTTTTCGATGACCATTTCGGCAACCTGCACATGGCGCGCAGCAGGCTGGTCAAAGGTCGAGGAAATCACCTCGCCGCGCACCGTGCGCTGCATATCGGTCACTTCTTCCGGACGCTCATCAATGAGCAGGACGATCAGAAACACGTCCGGAAAATTATGCGCGATGCTCTGCGCGATATTCTGCAGCAGCATGGTCTTGCCGGCCTTGGGAGGCGCGACGATCAAGCCGCGCTGTCCCATACCCACCGGCGCGACCAGATCTATGATCCGCGCGGTAATGTCTTCGGTAGAGCCGTTGCCGCGCTCCATCCGCAGCCGCTCATTGGGGAACAGCGGCGTCAAATTCTCGAAGGGGACCTTGCGCTTGGATGCCTCGGGATCCTCATAGTTGATCGTATCCACCTTCAGCAAGGCAAAGTAACGCTCGTTGTCCTTGGGTGGCCGCACGGAACCGGCGATGCTGTCACCGGTCCGCAAACTGAAGCGGCGAATCTGGCTGGGCGACACATAGATGTCGTCCGGCCCGGCCTCGTATGAATCATCGGTATTGCGCAGAAAGCCATAACCGTCCTGCAATCTCTCGAGAACTCCGTCAGCCAGAATCTTCTGACCCTTGCGGGCATAGCCCTTGAGCAACTGGAAGACCAAATCCTGTTTCTTGATCCGTGAAATGTCCGCGATTTCCAGCTCATTGGCGATCGTGAATAACTCTTCGGCGGGCTTGCGCTTGAGCACAACCAGATCCACGGCAGGCAGGCTCTCGTCCACCACGTAGCGCGGCTCCTGCGAGACCGGCGCCTGCTGATGCGGTTGCTGTGGTTGACGGTTGTTGCGACCACGACGATGGCGCCCCCGGGCCTGCTGGTGGCGCGGGCCGCGTGTGTCGTTGCCGCGATTGTCGTCGTCGCTATCGTCGTAGCGTTGCGGAGCTTCGCTGGCGTTACCGGGTTCCGGGGCGCTGGCGCGCTGCTGAGTCGCACCCGAATCCTTGCCCGAAGCCTCTCGACCGCCATTGCGCCGGGGCTTCTTGACCGGCGTTGCCGCTTCACCACCTCCCGCGCTGGTCGCGGCGGGTGCCGCATCTTCCGCTGGAGCCTTGGCCGCTTCTTTGGCCGGGGTGGGGGCGGCTTCTTTTGCCGGGGCTGGAGTGGCTTCGCGGGTTTTCGCTGGGGCCGGTTCTGCTACCGGAGCCGCCGCAGACGACGACTCGCCTTTGACCTGCTCCGCAGCTGCGCTTTCCTTGGACACGTTGTCTTGCCTTGTTTTCAGTGCGCTCTACAGCGCGGAATCCAGAAACTCGACCAGCTGCGCCTTGGACAGGGCGCCGACCTTGGTCGCGGCCGGCTTGCCGTCCTTGAACAGAATCAACGTGGGGATGCCCCTTACGCCATATTCCATCGTGGTGCTCTGGTTTTCGTCGATATTGAGTTTTGCGATTTTCAGTTTCTCGCCATGGGTGCCGGCCACATCCTCCAGGATGGGCGCAATCATGCGGCAGGGGCCACACCATTCGGCCCAGAAATCAACCAGCACAGGCTTGTCGGCCTGCAACACCTCGGCATCAAAACTGCCGTCAGTGACATGACTAATGTTTTCGCTCATTTTTTAGCTCCATGAAGATGGCCTCACCGGGCCTGGCGCGGAAATTGCGGGATTCGCGGACGAAAACCGGCGCAGGTTTCCCCTGGGGAAAGGACGGGATCTGTGAACCGCGATTACGGGAACGGGCAATACCCGCAAACCGCTAACAAACGGGATTTGGCGCGCCATCCCACAGGGGATGTCGGCGCCTGCTATGATTACGTTTGAAATTGAAAGTTCGGAAGCGGTCCAAACGGGGATCGAATGCCCGAACCGCGGAATGGCTGTATTTTCAGCATAACCGTCCGCGTATTGCAAGCCTTCCCAAGGAATTCATGACTAGTCCGACTCATCTGACCGATGTTCGTATCGACAGCCTGGAGCTGCACGATCAACTCAAAGCCTGCCTGCCGCAAATCGGGCTGGAGTACTGCACACCAATCCAAGCCGCGACTTTGCCGCTCGCCTTGGCAGGGAAAAATGTCGCAGGCCAGGCCCAAACAGGCACAGGCAAGACCGCGGCGTTCCTGCTCGCCACGCTCAACCGTTTGTTGCTCAATCCGCCGCGCGCAGGCCGCAAAGCCACCCAGCCGCGCGCGCTGGTGGTCGCCCCCACGCGTGAGCTCGCCCAGCAGATTGCAGCCGATGCGGAAGTCATGTGCAAGGCCGTCGGGATCAGCTACCTGGTCGTCTATGGCGGCAGCGGCTACCAGAGCCAGCAGGAAACCCTGGCCGCCGGCGTAGATCTGCTGATCGGCACCCCAGGGCGCCTGATCGACTACAACAAACAGCGCATTTACGATCTGAAGGCGATTGAAGTCGCGGTCCTGGACGAAGCCGATCGCATGTTCGATCTGGGTTTCATCAAGGACATCCGTTTCTTGTTCCGCACGATGCCGCCGCCCGAGGATCGCTTGAATTTGCTGTTCTCGGCCACCCTGTCCCACCGCATCATGGAACTGGCCTACGAATACCTGGGCAACCCAGAATGGATCCGCACCGAAACCGAAAGCGTGACCGCGGCCAAAGTCCGCGAGCAGGCCTTCCACGTCGAAAGCCGCGACAAGTTGTGGCTGCTGCTGCATCTGTTTGAGCAACACGATCCCGCACGGACCATGATTTTCGTCAATACCCGCCGCGTCGCCGATCGGCTGACCGACGCCATGGAGCGGGCGGGCCTGAAGGCGGGCGCGCTGTCCGGCGACGTGCCCCAGAGCAAGCGCGAAAAGCTGCTGGCTCAGTTCAAGGCCAATGAATTGCCGATCCTGGTCGCCACCGACGTCGCCGCCCGCGGCCTGCATATTCCCAGTGTCTCGCACGTGATCAACTACGACCTGCCGCAGGATGCGGAGGACTATGTCCATCGCATAGGCCGAACCGCGCGCGCCGGCGCCGAAGGCGACGCAATCTCATTCTGCTGCGAGGAGTACGTGTACTCCCTGCCGGAAATCGAGGCCTACATCGGTTACAAGCTCAATGCCGCCCACCCCGACCCGGCCATGATTGCCCCGGTCAAGCTGGGGCCGGCCAAACCGCGCAAACCCCGTGAACACGTCGGTGGCCGCCCTGGCGGCAACCGTGGTGGTGGCCGCAGTGGCGGTGGCGGACGCAGCGGCGGTGGCGGACGCGGTGGCAACCGGCGCACCACCAGCGGCGCGCGCTAGTCCACACCGGTCAGCCGCCGCGCGGCGGCACCGGCAGCAAATCTTCCAGCCCGTGGATGGAATGCGTACCCGTGCGGTGCTCGCGGGCCGGCGTCCGGCTATCCGGGCGGCGAATCCAGACCACCTGGCCCACCCCACCCTGACGGGCCACGTCGAGGATGGGCAAATTGTCATCGGCCAGCAGGCTGTCCTGCAGATTCACCGCGTAGCGGCTGGCAAATGCAGTCCAGAAGCCTGGCCCTTCTTTCGGCATTCCAAATTCATGGGTGCTGATCGTGGCGTCGAAATGCACGTCGATGCCGGTCTTCTCCAGCTTGATCGCTAGACTGTGCGGATGCGCGTTGGTCACCAGCAGCAGGCGTCTTCCGCTTGCGCGCAGCGCTTCCAGGCCTGCGTGGGCGCCAGGCAGAATTCCGATGCGCTCCGCCACGTCGGATTTGAGCGTCGAGATGTCCAGTTGCAGCCGATCGCTCCAGAAGTCCAGGCAATACCAATCCAGACTGCCACGCTTGGCGTCGAACAGCGGCATGAGCTCGGCGCGCGCGGCCGCCGGCTCCAGACCTCGCGCCTGGGCATAGCGGGCGGGCACAAGCTCGCTCCAGAAGTAATTGTCGAAAGCCAGATCCAGGATGGTGCCATCCATATCCAGCAATACCGTTTCGATCCGGCTCCAATCGATTTCCGCAGTCATGGCACACATGTTAGCTTTCGCGCCCCGACCACAACAGGCTGTGTCCATGCTTGACGCGCTCAATGCCCTGGCCCGCGCCGCTGGCGCCGAAATTCTGAAGATCTACGAACAAGACATCGAGGTGCAGCACAAGGCCGACGATTCACCTTTGACCGCAGCGGATCTGGCCGCCCACCGAACCATCAAGTCCGGACTGGAAAAGCTCACGCCGGAATTGCCGATCCTGTCCGAAGAAGGTGCGGACAGGCCATATGCAGAGCGCGCGGCATGGACAAAATACTGGCTGGTTGATCCGCTGGACGGGACCAAGGAATTCATCAAGCGCAACGGGGAATTCACCGTAAACATAGCCTTGATCGAGAACGGCCGGCCCAGCCTGAGCGTGGTTCACGCGCCGGTGCTGGACGTCAGCTATCTGGCCGGACCGCAGGGCGCATTCAAGCAGGCCGGCAGCGAACCGCCCCGCGCGATTCATACAAGGCCGCTGAGTGGGGAGCCCTGGAATGTGCTGGTCAGCCGCTCGCACCGCTCGCCGGAAGTCGAGGAGTTGCTGGCCAAGATCCCGGCTCATGAGCCGGTCTCCGCAGGCAGTTCGCTCAAATTCTGCCTGATCGCCGAAGGCGCCGCCGATTTTTATCCGCGACTGGGGCTCACCTCGGAATGGGATACCGCCGCCGGCCAGGCGGTGGTCGAGGCCGCCGGTGGGGCCGTCATGAGATGTGATGGCTCAGCGCTGAGCTACAACACCAAGGAATCGCTGCTTAATCCGCACTTTCTGGTCGTCGGGGATCCCGCGCACGACTGGCAACAGTATCTGTAGGGCGCGACCCTACCAGTCCACGTCGGCCAGGCTGCCTACTTGCCGGTGGCGCGCCTGCGGATCAGGCTCTGCGTCGCGCACCACCCAGGCCGTCTGCATGCCGGCCTGGCGCGCCGCATCAAGCTCCGCGCCGACGTCGGATAACAAACCCGTGGCCGCCGCCGACGCGGGCAACTGCCTGAGGATGGCGCGGTAGGAGTCCACGGAACTCTTGTGACCCACGCGGGTGTCGAAATAGCCGTCGAACAGGGGCGTCAAATCGCCCTCGGTGGTGTACCCGAACAACAGCTTTTGCGCCGCCACCGAGCCGGAGGAATAGACGTAGAGCCGCTTGCCCTGCCCATGCCAGGCGCGCAACTTGGCCGCCGCATCCGGGTAGATGTGCCCCTTGAGCTGACCGTCCGCATAGCCCTGCTTCCAGACCATGCCTTGCAGGACCTTGAGCGGGGTCGCCTTGCGATCCTCATCAATCCAGCGCAGCAGCACTTGAGTCAGGGCGTCCAGGCTCCCCGCGACCAGTCCTGCCTCGGCAGCCGTTGCGGCGAGTTGCTCAGACACCGCATCTTCCTCGGCATGCTGGCGCAGGAACTCAGGCAGGCGTTCGCGCGCATACGGAAACAACACGTCATGCACGAAGGAAATGGCTGTGGTCGTGCCCTCAATATCGGTGACGATGCATTGAATCTGGCCGGCATGCGGAAGGGATTTGGCCACGCGCTCAAGCCACCGCGTCGAAGCGCGGATAGCGGCTGGCGATGTCATCACCGGTAAACTGGGCGATCCAGCCCGCTTCATCGCCAAACAGGCGTATCGCCTTGAAATATGGCCGCGGTCCCATGTCGAACCAATGCCGCGTCCCGGCCGGGACGCTGATCAGATCGCCGCGCATGCACGTTACCGCCAGGACCTGATCGCCGGCATGCAGGCAAAACAATCCGGCGCCATCCACGAAGAAGCGAATTTCGAAATCGGCGTGGGTGTGCTCGTCCAGAAACTTGGTCCGCAGCGCGTCGCGCTGGGGGTGATCTGGCTGCAAGGCGATCACGTCCACCGACTGCATACCATGCTCATTCATCAACCGGTCTATGGATTCGCGGTAGGCATCGATGATCTCGTCCTGCGTGGCACCCGGCAACAGTTCAACGGCGGCCTCCCAGCGCTCGAAGCCAACGCCGATCCTGGCCAATTCGGCCGCAATCTCCAGCCCGTCCGTGGTGCTGCGCAGCAGCTTTGGCATGGCCGCGTCCTGATACAACTTGAGCTGACTCATCTTTTTTTCCCCAACAGCTCGCATTCGAGCAGAAATTCCGCCGCTTCGAGCTGATCTCGCGCCGACTCAATGCTGGCGCCCCAGGTATACAGACCGTGACCGCGGATCAAGAATAGCGGCAGGTCCTGCGGTCCGATCCCGCGATCCACCACGGATTGCGCCAGGCGACGCATATCCTGATCATTCTCCAGGATCGGCACCGACCAGCACCCGGCATGGGTGGCGACCCCCGGAAAAGCCTTCAGGAGCTCATAATCAGCCAGCTCCAATGTGTCACCCGCCTGCCGTGACAGCACGGTCGCCGCCGGCGAGTGGGTATGCAGGACACAGCCTATGTTCGCATCGGCCAGATAGCGCTGCACATGCAGCAAGGCCTCTGCGGAAGGACGTGGCTGAACCGTGGCCAGATCCGCGTCCAGGGCCAGCGGCAAAAAATCCTCGTGCCGCAGACGGGCCTTGTGCCGGCCGGTCGCAGTCAGCAGGATACGGCCATCCGCCAGGCGCGCGGAAAAATTACCGCTGCCACCGGGCAGCCAACCGCGTGCGCCGAAATCGCGACCAAGCGCCATCAACTGCTCTACCATTGCCTGCTGCATGCCGCCGTCGCCCGTCCCCGAATCGGCGCGTACTTTAGCAAAACCCGGGGCAGCGGCTGTCCCGCGGGCTATGCGACAATCGCGCACCACTATTTCAACGCGCTCGCACCCGTCATGTTTCATTACCGCAGTTTGTGCCTTTTAGCGGCCTGTGGGCTGGCCGCCTGCGAAGGCGATGTATCCGTGGCGATCACCGATGCGCCGTCCGACGACGCCGTGCGGGTGGTCGTGCGCGTAACCGGCCTGGAATTCAATCGTGCGGACGGAACCAATCAGGTGGTGAACCTGGACAGTCCGCTGGACGTGAACCTCAGTGAGTTGACAGCTGGGCGCAGCCTGAGTCTGGTGAGCCGTGAAGAACTCCCGGCGGGCGACTACACGGCAGTCGAACTGATCTTGGACATCGACACCCAGCAGCTGGACTCGTATATCGAACTGGACGATGGCAGCGAAATCTCGCTGGTGCTGGCAGCCGGGGCCAACCTGCGAGCCCGCAAGGATTTTCAGATCGAGGATGGTGAGTCCCTGAAGCTGACGATCGATTTCGATTTGCGACGCTCCCTGACGGCTACGGAGAACGCCGCAGGCGACCGCATTCTGAATCCCGCGCTGCGGCTGGTGCAGGACGATCTGGCCGGCAGCGTGTCGGGCCGTATCGATACCGCACTGCTGGAGTCCGAGACCTGCGACAACGGCGATGCCCACGACACGGGCAATGTGATCTATGCCTTTCTCAATGCAGACATCACGCCGGACGATATCGACGGCATCGCACCGGACCCCGTGAGCACAGGCCTCATCCAGGCCGATGCCACCACCGGCGAATCCACCTACACCCTGGCCTTCCTCGAATCCGGCGACTACACCCTGGCCATCAGTTGTCAGGGCCGTCTGGACGAGCCGCAAACCGACGATGCGGTTATTTTCGCCGCCACGGCCAACGTCAGCATCCGCGCCGGCGCCACCCTGGCACACGATTTCTAATCAGGC
Organism: Oceanococcus sp.; assembly: GCA_041601225.1. Taxonomy (GTDB): domain Bacteria; phylum Pseudomonadota; class Gammaproteobacteria; order Nevskiales; family Oceanococcaceae; genus JBFIIN01. Next base: position 516 of record JBFIIN010000129.1, on the reverse strand, counting down.
TCAGCCCGCGAGGTCGCGGTCCTGCATTCGTCCGGAAAGCCATTCGCGCAATCCACGCCATGACCTTCGATGGCAGGTGCGCCGAAAACAGATCACCCGACGCGCCCACTAGTGCATCAGCTGCACGCGCGAATCTTCAAAGGGTGACAGATCCGGAGCCAGCAACTGCACATAGCGGTCGAAATACAACAGTTGCTTGAGCAACAGCGCAAATTCCTTGGGAAAACGCAGGCCGTGCCGTCGTCCCACGTCAACGATGGAGAGCAGGAATTTCTCGGCATCGTCAACTTCCACGTCAGGCGTATCGAATCCGCCATTGACCATCAGCCGGGCGGTTTCGATCAAATTGCGCAGATCCCGCGCCAACGCGTTGACGTCGATGTTGTCATTCGTGACCCCGATCTGCATCAGGCTCCGCGCCATCGTGAGGTAATCATCGCGACCACGTGATTGCATGAACTCGATCAAGGCCTGCCAGGTTTGCGGCTTGATCCGCCCGACGATGCCAAAATCAAT
>JBFIIN010000128.1:0-8786 GCA_041601225.1 Oceanococcus sp. | reverse complement strand
GCCGGCCGCGCCGCCGGCTTCGGCGGCCCGCAACAGCGCCTCGGCCTGCGGCAGCAGGCGCGCTGCAAAATAGCGGGCGGTGGCCGTTTTCGCCGCCAGACGCTCCGCATCACCCACCGCGGCTCGGCACATGCGCAACCAGTTGTAACCCAGCATCACCAGGGTGAAGGCCCGCAAATAGTCGACCGCGATCGCGCCCGCGTCTTCCGGCGCGTCCCCGAAGCGACTGCGCACCCAGTCCGTGCTGGACCGCAACTGGCTCAGTGCCGCAGCCAAGGGTTCGCGCAAGAAGCTCAACTCCGCGTCCTCCGCCGTGTCCGCCAACAACGCGCCCAGTCGCTCAAAAAACTGCTGGGGCAGGCGACCGCCGTGCAATTGCAATTTGCGCCGCACCAAATCCATGGCCTGGATGCCGTTGGTCCCCTCATACAGACACAAGATCTTCGAATCGCGGGCAATCTGCTCAATGCCATGCTCGGAAATGAAGCCGTGACCGCCGTAGACCTGGATCGCGGTACTGCCGTTTTCCACCGCCAAATCCGTGCAGAAGGCCTTGACCAATGGCGTGGTCAGGTCCACCCAGTCCTGCGCCGCCTCACGGGCCGCAGCCTCCGGATGACAGCGCACCAGGTCTACGTGCAGCGCGGTTTCATAGGCCATCACCCGCGCCGCTTCGGTATAGGCCTTCATGGTCATCAGCATGCGGCGTACATCGGGATGATCCGCAATCGGCGCATCCTTGACACCACTGAAAGTACGGCCCTGCACCCGCTCCAACGCATAGTTGATCGCATTCTGGGTTGCCAGCTCGGCCTGGCCCAGACCCTGGAAACCCACCATGATGCGCGCCAGATTCATCATGGTGAACATGTTCTGAATACCCTGGTTGGGCTGCCCGATCATGTAGCCCACGGCGTCGTCAAAGGCCATGGTGCAGGTACAGGAGCCGTTGATCCCCATCTTGTGCTCGATCGACACGCAGCGCACATTGTTGCGACCGCCCGGATGGCCGTCGGCATCGAGCAGAAACTTGGGCACCACAAAGGTGGACAGCCCCTTCACGCCAGGCGGTGAATCGGGCAGGCGGGCCAGCACGAAGTGGATGATGTTGTCCACCATCGTGTGCTCGCCCGAGGTGATGAAGATCTTGCTGCCATTCAGTCGGTAGCTGCCATCGGACTCCGGACTGGCGGTCGTGCGCACCGCACCGACATCGGAACCCGCCTGCGGCTCGGTCATGCACATGGTGCCGGTCCACTCGCCGGACGCCAATCGGGGCAGGTACGCCTCTTTCTGCGCCTGGGTGCCGTGCGCTTCGATGGCGTCGAAACAGCCGGTGGTCAGCCCTGGATAAAGCGCGAAGGCCACATTCGCCGAGCAGACCATTTCCTCGACAACCTTGGACAGCAGATAGGGCAGGCCCTGGCCGCCCCACTGGGGATCATGCGCCAGACCCACCCACCCCGATTGCCAGAATTCCCGATAGGCCTCGACATAACCGTCTGGCAATTCCACCGTATCGTCGGCGAGCCGGCAGCCCTGGCGGTCACCGGGCTCGGACAACGGCCGAATCCGGGCCTCAATGAACTTGGCGGCTTCTTCCACGGCGCCGTCGATGATATCCGGCGTCGCGTCGCGATAGCGCTCAAATTCCGCGAGTTGTGCAACGTTCAGCACATCATGCAGAACGAATTGAATTTCCCGCTGGGGAGCCCGATAGTCAGCCATGGCGCATGTTTCAGTATCAAATTGGGGGCGCAAGGCTAGCACAGGCTCCCCGCCGGACGGCAGGCATTGCTACACTGCGACTCTTCATGCGAGGAGAGACTGGAGGCATGTTCAAAAAAGCCCTGCCCTTCATTGCCGGCCTGACGGTCGCCATGCTGCTCACGGGATGCGACAAACTGACCCAGGAAAACTACGAGAAACTGGGCATAGGCTCGAGCTACGAAGAAGCCGTCGATGTGCTCGGCAAGCCCAGCAACTGCAAGACGGTAGTCAATACCAAGTCGTGCCGCTGGGGTGACGACCAAAAGCATGTCGATGCCCAAATCATTGGCGAAAGCATCGTATTCATCAGCAGCAACGGACTGCAATAGACCTGCGTTTGGCCGTGGCCTTCAGTTTTCGCTGATGGCCACGGCTTTGATATGCGCATACAGGGCGGCGCCCGGAACCAGCCCCAGACGCTGAGCCGAATAGCGGGTGATCTGCGCAAGCAGCCAGCCGCCCTGCGCGCGCAACCGCACCAGCATGCGCCCCGGCCCCGCCTCAGCCAGGCCCGCCACCCGCACGGGCAACACATTCAGCACGCTACCCTGCGCCTGGGGCTCGTGGGCCAGCATGACCGCCGCGCCAGGCACTACAACCGTCGCCGTGCTGCCCAGGGTACGCCGCTCATCCGGCACCAGCAGGCGGGCGTCACCCACCGCCAGTTCCACCAATTGGTCCTGCTCGCGATAACCGCAAACTTCTCCCTGCAAACGCCCGACCGGCTGTGTCGCGTGAGCCAGGGGCAACTCCAGGTCTGTGGCCAGGGCATCGAAAGCGCCCTGCGCGCGGAGCCGGCCCGCATCCAGCAAGCAGGCCTGATCGGCGACCATGGCCGCCTCAGCCAGATTGTGCGCAACATAAATAACCTGCAGTTCGAAACGGCGCACCATCGACTTCAGCAAGGACAGAAAACGACGCTGACTCGCGTCGTCCAGTCCGGCACAGGGTTCGTCGAGCAACAGCAGGGTGGCGCCCCGCAGCAGCGCGCGGCCAAGGGCCACCCGGCGCGCCTCGCCACCAGACAGGGCGGCAACCGGTCGGGCGAGCAAGGGCTCCAGCTGGAGCGCCGCATACAATTGCGCCGCGCGCCCCTCGCTCAGCGCGACCGGCGCTCGGCGCCGGGCAAAACGCAGATTGCCGGCCACATCCAGATTCGGGAACAGTGCCGGTGTCTGTCCCAGATATCCCAGCAGACGCCGGTGGGCGGGCCACCAGAATCCGGCGTCCTGCCAGCATTGCCCGGCACAGCGCAGGCGCCCGCTGACGCGCGGCTCCAGACCGGCCAGGCAGCGCAACAGGCTGGTCTTGCCACTCCCCGAGGGACCCAGCAGAGCGGTCACTCCCGGTGCCAGGGCCGCCTCCACGTCCAGTTCAAAACCGGGCCGTCGCAATTGCTGGCGGAATTCCAGATTCACGGAACCTGCCGGCGCGCCCAGGCATAGCTGGGGATCAGCAGCAGCCATGAGCCGATGAGCAAGATCGCCGCCAACTGGTGGGCCGCGACGAAGTCCAGGGCTTCGGCGTGCTCGAATAGGGCGATCGACAGGACCCGGGTTTCACCGGGGATGCTGCCACCGATCATCAGGACCACGCCAAACTCGCCCAGGGTGTGGGCAAAAGCCAGCGACGCCGCGCTCACAATGCCCGGGCGGGACAAGGGAATCACCAGTTCGAAGAAGCGCGCCAGCGGTCCCGCGCCAGCGGTTGCTCCAGCGTCCAGCAATTCCTGCGGCACGGCGGCAAACGCCTGACGCAGTGGCTGGACCGCGAACGGCAGCGAATAGATCACCGAACCGAGCACCAGGCCGCCGAAACTGAAGGCCAATCCATCCAGTCCCGGCCAGCCACCCGGGCGCAACATCAGCAACAGATAAAAGCCCAGCACCGTGGGCGGCAGGACCAGTGGCAGGGCCACCAGGCTTTCAATCAAACTCGCCCAGCGCGCCCGGGTTCGCGCGAGCCACCAGGCCAGAGGCCCGCCCAGCGCCAACAACAGCAGCGTGCTCACCGCCGCCAGCTTGAGTGTCAGCCACAGCGCCTGCAGATCCGCGTCAGCCATCATCGGTCCGATGGTAGCCCTGCGTCTGCAATATCACCTGCGCCTCCCGGCCGAGCAGTCGTTGCTGGAAAACGGCGCCGGCCGCACTGCCGACCCCCACCAGACACAGGCTGTGCTGGATTGGCTCATACAGATCGTCCGGCACCACCCAGAAATGGCCCTGCCCCAGCGCCAGGGCCTGTGCCTTGGCCACAAAAGCCGCCTGGGCATGCCCGGTTACCGCGAACTGCAAGGCCTGCGCGGCGTTCTTGCCCCGCACCAGGCGCGGCTGCAGGCCCGTCCACAGGCCCGCCCGCTCCAGGGCCGTCTGCGCGGCGCGACCATAGGGCGCGATCCGCGGCTCGGCGATGGCGACCCTGAGATTCCCGGCCTGCGCCCAGCCAGCCATCCCGTCTGCCTGCCGCGGCGACCACACGACCAGCACACCCTGCGCAAAGACCCGACAGGCCGACACGCTGCCGCGCGCTTCCAGGCTTAGCGGGCGCTGCGTTTCGGCGGCGATCCAGACATCGTAGGGCGCGCCGAATTCGATCTCGGTTGCCAGCTTGCCGGTCGCCCCCAGGATGAGCTGCACATCGCCCAGATCCAGCTGAACCACCAGCTGACGCAGAGTGGATGCAAAACTCGCAGCCACCGCGACCCGCAGGGATTCGGCCTGCGCCGCCCCCGACGCAAGCAACAGCCCGGCGATGACCAGGCGCTTCAATAGCCCGCACCCGGTCCGCCAGCGACGCGCAGGCGCCCGGACGCGGCATGTCGCCTAAGGGCCACCGGCGACCGCGGCCTCCAGCGCCTGACGCACGATCCCCGGCGTGAGCAATTGCGGCAGCACGACGGGCTCGCCCCCGCCGCGCGGATAGAGCAAATACAGCGGCACGCCGTTGCGCCCGAAGCGGGCCAGGGCCTGGGTGATCTGCGGGTCATAATTCGTCCAGTCAGCCTTGACCATGGCCACGCGCTCCGCATCAATCAACTCCCGCACGGCGCCATTGGACAATGCCGCCTGTTCATTTACCAGGCAGGAGATACACCACGACGCCGTAAAATTCACGAATACGGGCCGTCCGCTGGCGCGCAAGTCTGCCACGACCTGGTCCGAATAGGTCATCCAGTTTTCCGAAATCGGCGCCTGCGGACTGGCGCCGTGAAAAGGTGGCAGCAGGAAGCCGGCCAGCGCAAGGACAAGCAGACCCGCCGCCCACCGTTCGGACACCCAGCGGCCCCCGGGGCTCTGCCGCACCGCCACCGCAATCAGCAACGCGCCCAGCAACGCCAGCATCAATCCCAGCCCGCTTGTTTGCCGGTACAGAACCCACATCAGCCAGCCTGCCGTGGCAAACATGGGCCAGGCCAGAACCTTTTTGAAAGTCTCCATCCAGGGGCCCGGCCTGGGCAGCCTGTTCGCCAAAGCGGGCACCCAGGAGACCAGCAGAAACGGGAATGCCATGCCAACCCCCAGGGCCGCGAACACGGCCAATGCCGTCGGCGGATTCTGGGTCACTGCATAGCCCAGGGCCGCGCCCATGAACGGCGCCGTGCAGGGACTGGCCACCACCACGGCCAACACGCCGGTCAGAAATGCGCCCTTGTGGCCACTCTGCTGGACAAGCTGCTGCCCCAGTCCCATCCACGACATGCCGATCTGCGTCCAATTCGCCAGACCCAGACCCACCACGAGCATGAGATACGCCAGCACGCCCACGACCACGGGATTCTGCAACTGGAATCCCCAGCCCAGCGCCGCGCCGGCCGCACGCAGCCCCAGCAGCAACGCGGCGACACAGAGAAAGGACAACACCACACCCGCCGCGTAGTACAGGCTTTCGGATCGGCGCTCATGGGCATGCTCGGCGCCGGCCAGACTCAGCGCTTTCAAGGCCAGCACCGGAAACACGCAGGGCATCAGATTCAGGATCAGGCCACCCAGGAAGGCAAAGGCCGCCGCCAGCAGCAGGCCGATCTCCGTCCTTGCCGGCGCCGCCTGCGCCTTCTGACCCCAGGCCTGCCCATCATCCGGCACCGCACCTGCCGTGAGGCGCACATCAAAGGCGCGCGGCGCACCCTGACCCTGCAGCACCAACACCCCGTCGAGCTGACCCGGCCAGTCGATGAATTCCGGGCTGATAGGCATGCGCCAGATCAGGCCCTGCCCGTTAGACTCCCACACGGCCGCTGCCGCGTGATCGACCAGGGCTTTCGCTGCGGGAAAAAACTCGGCCGACTGCGCGGCGGCCAGGAACTCGCCGGGAACGGGCAGGAACACATCGAGGCCAGCGTCATCGCCGGCGAACTGGCCAGACCAGTCCCGCGCATCCGCCGGGATGCGCAGTCGCGCCTTGGCAAACAGCGGCGGCCGGCGTGCCGCACCGGGCGCCATGGCCACGGGCCAATCCAGGCTCAGGCTGGCGCGACCGGGGATGCAGATGTCCTTGCAGGCCAGCCAGCGCACCTCCAGAGCCAGGGGCAGGCTCGCGGCGGGGTAATCGCCGGGCACCTCGACCGCGGTCAGCAGCACATGCTCTTCGCCAAAGCCGTAGGTGACCAGCGGACCTTCGCGATAGGCCGTCGGATAGGGCCACAAGCTGTGCTGCGTCGTGACCCGCTCGGGCAGAATCCATTTCTGGCGGGTCGCCAGGCCGGCATCGCCGGGATTCACCCAATAGGTATGCCAGCCCGGCTCGGGAACCACGCGCAGGGCCAGCCAGTTCGGGCGCCCCGCGACGGCCTGAGCGAATTCCGGCACCAGTTCCACCGTCACCTGAGCATCGCGAGCGGTGCTGACTGGCTTCGCCCAGGCCGAAGCCGCGATCCAACCCAGCCCGCAGGCCAGTGTCAAAGCTAACTTATTCATCGCGCATTACAGACCAAATCGCCTAAGGATCGTTCCCGGTGGGTTACGCAGCGCTCAATCGGGCTTCTGAACCAGGTACCCGCCCGACCGCTCATCGCGCGTCAATACCAGCAACTGGGCGGCTTGCATCGCTTCCAGCAACTCGCTGAACGAGCCGAAACCATAGTAGGACTCGGCGAAGCCGGGCCGGCGCCGCTTGAGCGCCTGCTTGATCATCGAGCCCCAGATCTTCTCTTCGTCATCACGCTCACCAATCAGCGCTTCATAGGTTTCCAGAACCAGATCAAAGACTTCCTGACTGGGATCACTCTTGGTGGACTTGGACTTGGCCGAGGTCTTGCGCCGGGGCTTTTTCTGCTCGCGGACCAGATCATCGTAAAAAATGAACTCGTCACAGTTCGAACTGAGCAAATCAGAAGTCGAGTTCTTCACCCCGATTCCGATCACCATCTTGTTGTTTTCGCGCAGCTTGCTGACCAGCGGCGAGAAATCCGAATCACCGGAAATCACCACGAAAGTGTCCACGTGAGCCTTGGTGTAGCACAGGTCCAGCGCGTCCACGACCAGGCGAATGTCGGCCGAATTCTTGCCGGACATGCGCACATGCGGAATATCAATCAACTCGAAAGCCGCTTCATGCATGGCCTTTTTATGCTCGGCGTAGCGCTCCCAGTCGCAATAGGCCTTCTTGACCACAATCGCGCCCTTGAGCAGCAAGCGTTCCAGGACCTTGGAAATGTCGAAGGCGTCGTAGCGCGCATCGCGCACGCCCAAAGCCACGTTCTCGAAGTCGCAGAACACGGCCATGTTCTGGTGATCATTTTTGCTGGTCATTGCCGTAGTATCGCAGGATCAAGCCGACCCTGGCGCATCACCAGCGACAGCAACGCCACCGCGGAGAGCCCCATGCGCACCAGCCTCATTCTGATCCTAGCCGCCGCAACCCTAGCCGCCTGCGCGGTCTCGCCAACTGGACGGCGCACCCTGAAGCTATTCCCGGCCGAGCAGATGGACGAAATGGGCGCCGCAGCCTACCTGCAAACCAAGCAGGAAACGCCAGCCAGCACGGATGGCAAGGCCAACGCCTATGTCTACTGCGTCGCAAACAAAGTCACCGCCGAAGTCGGCGGGCGCTGGGAGGTCACGGTATTCGCGGACGATGCCGCCAACGCCTTCGCCCTGCCCGGCGGCAAAATCGGGGTCTACACCGGCCTGCTCAAGGTCGCCGAGAATCAGCACCAGCTCGCCGCCGTCATTGGCCACGAGATCGCCCACGTGCGTGCCGAGCATGCCAACGAACGGGTCTCGACCGGCACCGTGGCGCAGGCCGGACTCGCCGTGGTGGACGTGGTCACCGGCGCCAAGGGCATCGCCAATCAGCGGCAGATCATGGCCTTGCTGGGGCTCGGCGCCCAGGTCGGCGTCCTGCTGCCGTTCTCCCGTGCACAGGAGAGCGAAGCGGACATCCTGGGCCTGGCCCTGATGACGCGGGCCGGCTTCGATCCGCGCGAAAGCTCCAGGCTGTGGATGAACATGAGCAAAGCCGGCGGCGGACAGCCGCCCGAATTCCTCTCCACGCACCCCTCGCATGACACTCGCATCCGCGACCTCAACGCCGCAATGTCGCAAGCCATGCCTCAGTATGAAGCGGCCAGATCCGCGGGCAAGCGACCCAACTGCGCGCCATGAGCGAGAAACCAGTTGTAGGATGGAAATTCGCGGGCTATACTCCGCGGCCTTTTTGGGGCCATAGCTCAGCTGGGAGAGCGCCTGCATGGCATGCAGGAGGTCGGCGGTTCGATCCCGCCTGGCTCCACCAAAAAGCTTGATTGCCAGTTACGCCGTCCCCTTCGTCTAGAGGCCTAGGACACTGCCCTTTCACGGCGGCAACAGGGGTTCGAATCCCCTAGGGGACGCCATATACAAGAAAGCCCGCCTCGTGCGGGCTTTCTTGTATGTGGCATCCGGAAGGTCGAGACGAATCCCCTAGCCCGCATCCGTCACCAATAAGAAGGCGGAGTCGCCTTAATCCCTTACAATTCAATTGTCTAGATAGAATTTAGGGGGCGCTCCGCCGTGACAGAATGTTACCAAGGTCGGCTG
>JBFIIN010000127.1:0-8812 GCA_041601225.1 Oceanococcus sp. | reverse complement strand
CAGATTGCCAATCCCAAAGGCATATTCACCGTCCAGACCACAGCCCTCGATGGCGATGGAAACCTCAAAAAGATTGCGCCGATGGTCGGGCACGCCGACCCGGCCGAAATATCCGCAGCCGGCGGAATCGTAACCCTCGATGTCACCGTCCGGATAGATGCTCAGACTGAGATTCAGTTCAGCGCTCTCCAGCACATAAACGCCGCGCAGGTCGGCAAGCTCGAGATAGCGGTTCGTGTCCTGCGCGCTGTAGAACAAACTCAGCTCAGCCTGGTGCCGAGGCGCGAACAGGCTCGCCTCTATGCGCTCGCCCTCAATAAGATGCCCCTCCAGGCGATAGGCCGTCCGGAGTTGTCCATCCGTATCGCGGGTGTCGAAGCGGCCCGACAGCGTATGTCCATGAACCGTCAACTGGCCGCTGTAACGCGCGTCATCGTCCAGACCAAAGCCCAGCACCAGACCGTCCAGCGCATGCGCATGCAAGGACTTGTGCGCAGTGGCATCTGATAACACGCCGCGGTAGACCCCATCGGCGCTCGCGTCCGTGCGATCAACACGCTCGTAGTCGTGACATGCCCCCAGCAACAGGGTAAGGCTCAATGCCAGCAAGTTCTGCATTTTCATGGCTGATTCTCCGCGACGTTGCATCATCCAACGTCAGAAATGCAGCGCGGTTGACGCCCGCACCCGATGTGCGGCCCCGCTACTGGTCGGGATCGTGCGGGACGGCGGGACCGACCGGCGCGGGGAACGGCAGGCTGGCGTAGCGGCGCAGAGCCAGCAAGCGGCCGATCCGCCCCGCCTCGTCATAGGCCCGCAACCGGGCCGCTGGCGCCAGCGCGTTCCAGTAGGCATGCAGCGCACTGCGGTCCGCAGGACAATCGGACTCCGGCGAACACGCCGCGGTATGGAAGCCGGCAGCGTCGCGCCGGCAATCCAGGCCGGCGCGGCAGGCCACGAACAACCAGGCCACCGCGGTCGCGCTTGGCCTTGTGGGATGCTCACCGTAGCTGAACTCAAACAACACCCAGAACACCTCTTGATTGCCGCTGGCCACCGCCTGCTCGAGACGCTGGCGGCGTTCCGCCGGATTCAGCAAATTGTGCCGCAGGGCCTGTTCAACCAGCGCGGGCGGGAATCCGGCTTGTACCGAGCGCTCGAACCACACGGAGGCGACCTCATTCCGCGCGCCCGGCTGATCCGGCCCCAGGGCCACGCTCACGAAACTCCAGTCTTCAATGGCGAAGCCCAGGCAACGCTGATACTCGACCTCCCACTGCGCACGCTCGACCGGCGACAGATCACTTTCGACACCCAGCATCCGCTCGTTGGTCCTCAGCGCCGTGTCAGGATCCAGGCCCAGGAAGGTCCGGCAGGCGTCCAGCGCCAGGTAGATCTGATACTGCGCCAGACCATCGCCAGCCACGGCGGCAGGCAACAACACCGCCACAAACTGAAACAGATCGTCGGACTGCAGCACCTGCTGACGCGCCGCGAGCTGGCGTGCTCCGCCTGCTGCCGCGAAATCAGCGATTTCGCGCTCGGCCCGTTCCAGCACTGCCACCTCAGCCTCCGAGCCGATCGGAGCGGAGCTGCTCTGGTAAGGCGGCGGGAAACTCGGATAGGTGGGACGCACTGGCGAAACGCTGACTGGCGGTGGCGCAGGTGCAGGCGATTCGCGCGAACTCAGCCACCAAGCCGCCAGCAGCACAAGCAGCGGAAGCAGAATCCGCGCCACATCAAGCCGGCGCGCAGATAGCGCGATGAGCCGCTGGGCTCAATCCCGCCACTTGATGTTGCATCCCACGCTGGGAACCTGCTCGGCCGGCACGGCGACGCCCCCGATCAAGGCATCTAGCGCCGCCCTCAAATCGCGGCCGGTGACCGGCACCCCGTTGCCCGGGCGCGAATCATCCAGCTGACCGCGATACACACAGCGCAGCCGGGCGTCGAACAGAAAGAAGTCAGGCGTACACTCCGCACCATAGGCTTTAGCAACATCCTGCGTTTCATCATAAAGATAGGGAAAGCGGTACCCGACCTGGCTGGCCTTGGCGCGCATCTGAGCGGGCCCGTCCGCCGGGTAGTGGACCACGTCGTTCGCACTGATCGCCGCGATTCCAATGCCCGAGTCGGCGTAGTCCGCCCCCAGACGCGCCAGTTCCGGCTCGATGTGCTGAACGTAAGGACAATGATTGCAGATAAACATCAGCAGAGTCCCCCGCGCACCTTGAACCTCCGCCAGCCGCAAGTCCTGGCCGCTGACCGTATCGGGCAAACAGAAATCCGGGGCCGGCGTTCCCAGAGGGATCATGCTGGACGGTGTGAGCACCATGTGGGGGCTCCGCTGCGGGTCGAGCCCTGAGTGTAGCCAGCGCCGTGCAATGTTCAACGTCATCGGCTATCATTCGCTTATCCGGATAAACAGATATTGCGAGGCTCAGCATGGCTCAGGACTTCCTTTTCACGTCGGAATCCGTTTCCGAAGGTCACCCCGACAAGATGTGCGACCAGATTTCCGATGCCGTACTGGACGCCATCATCGAGCAGGACCCCGGCGCTCGCGTCGCCTGCGAGGCGTTGGTCAAGACGGGCGTGGTGATCGTCGCGGGCGAGATCAAGACCTCCGCCTGGGTGGATCTTGACGTGCTGGTTCGCGAAGTCGTCAATGATATCGGCTACACCAGTTCGGATGTCGGCTTCGATGGCAATTCCTGCGGCGTGATGTCCCTGATCGGCAAACAGTCCAGCGATATCAATCAAGGCGTGGATCGCGATGCGCCCGAAGATCAGGGCGCCGGCGACCAGGGCCTGATGTTCGGCTACGCCTGCAATGAAACCGATGTGCTGATGCCTGCGCCCATCACCTATGCACACCGGCTGGTGCACAAGCAGGCAGAGGTGCGCAAGGCTCGAGCTGACCATCTGCTGCGCCCCGATGCCAAGAGCCAGGTCACCCTGCGCTATGTCGATGGCATCGCCGTCGGCCTGGACGCCGTGGTCCTGTCCACCCAGCACAGCCCTGACATCAGCCAGGCCCAGCTCCACGAATTGGTGATGGAAGAGGTCATCAAGCCGGTGCTCCCCGACGCCTGGCTGGCGAGCAACCCGAGCATTCATATCAATCCCACCGGCCAGTTCATCATCGGCGGCCCGATGGGCGATTGTGGCCTGACCGGGCGCAAGATCATCGTTGATACCTACGGCGGATACGCCCGCCATGGCGGCGGCGCGTTTTCCGGCAAGGATCCATCCAAGGTGGATCGATCGGCGGCTTATGCCGCGCGCTATGTGGCCAAGAACATAGTTGCGGCCGGCCTGGCCGACCGCTGTGAAGTGCAGGTGTCCTACGCCATCGGCGTGGCCGAGCCCACCTCGATTACCGCCTTCACCTTCGGCACCGGCAAGGTGGCCGACGAAGCCCTGACCGCCTTGATACGCGAACATTTCGACCTGCGCCCTTTCGGCATCCTGAAAATGCTGGACCTGGTGCGGCCGATCTACCGTGGCACCGCGGCCTATGGCCACTTCGGGCGCGACGACGGCGATTTCCCCTGGGAGAAGACCGACAAGGCCGATGCCTTGCGGGACGCCGCCGGCCGGATCGCCGCCTAGGCCTACCCCTCATCTGGGCGCAGCCTCGACGCGCCCCAACTCAGGCCGCACCCCGCGCCCTGATTACCAGTTATGAATGGAGCAAGATCATGAGCATTCCCGCTGAGCAGCTGGACAACGACTACCTCGTTGCCGATATGAGCCTGGCCGGCTACGGCCGCAAGGAAATCGCCATCGCGGAAACCGAGATGCCCGGCCTGATGGCCGTCCGCGACGAATTCGCGCAAAGCCAGCCGCTCAAAGGCGCACGCATTGCCGGGTCCTTGCACATGACCATCCAGACCGCCGTGCTGATCGAATCGCTGAAAGCGCTGGGCGCCGATGTACGCTGGGCGTCCTGCAACATATTCTCCACCCAGGATCACGCCGCCGCCGCGATTGCCGCCACCGGCACACCGGTTTTCGCCTTCAAGGGCGAGTCGCTTTCGGAATACTGGGAATTCACCCATCGCATCATGGAATGGAGCGATGGCGGTACCCCGAACATGATCCTGGACGATGGCGGCGACGCGACCCTGCTGGTCATTCTGGGCGCCAAGGCCGAAACCGACCCCAGCGTGCTGGACAATCCCGGCAGCGAAGAAGAAGAGGCGCTGTACGCCGCGATCAAGGATCGCCTGGCCCACAAGCCGGGTTTCTACAGCAAGATCCTGCAGAACATCCAGGGCGTGACCGAGGAAACCACCACGGGCGTCGCCCGCCTGTATCAGATGCAGAAGGACGGCGTGCTGCCCTTCCCCGCCATCAACGTCAACGATTCGGTCACCAAATCCAAGTTCGACAATCTGTACGGTTGCCGTGAATCCCTGGTTGATGGAATCAAACGCGCCACCGACGTGATGATCGCCGGCAAGATCGCGGTGGTTGCAGGCTATGGCGATGTCGGCAAAGGCTGCGCCCAGTCACTCAAAGGTCTGGGCGCCAATGTCTGGGTCACCGAGATCGATCCGATCTGCGCCCTGCAGGCGATGATGGAAGGCTTCCGCGTGGTCACCATGGAAGACGCGGCCAGTCAGGCCGACATATTCGTGACCGCCACCGGCAACTACAACGTCATCACCCACGATCACATGGCGGCCATGAAAGACCAGGCCATCGTCTGCAATATCGGCCACTTCGATAACGAAATCGACTGCGCAAGTCTCAAGCAATACGAGTGGGACAACATCAAGCCGCAGGTTGATCATGTGATCTTTCCGGACGGCAAGCGCATCATCCTGCTGGCCGAGGGCCGGCTGGTGAATCTGGGTTGCGCCACCGGCCATCCGAGTTTCGTGATGTCCAACTCTTTCACCAATCAGGTGCTGGCCCAGATCGAGCTGTTCACCAAGGGTGACCAGTACGGCCGGGATGTCCATGTTCTACCCAAGCATCTGGACGAGAAAGTTGCCGAACTGCATTTGCAGAAGCTGGGCGCCAAGCTGACCCGGCTAAGCGAAAAGCAAGCCGATTACATAGGCGTACCCGTATTTGGCCCGTACAAGCCCGATCACTATCGCTACTAGCCCATGTCTGTGCCGGAATTCAGCTTCGAGTTCTTCCCGCCGCGTTCCACGACGGGTTGGGAGAACCTGCATGCCAGTTGCAAGACGCTGACACTTTTGAGGCCGGATTTCGTTTCGGTCACCTTTGGCGCGGGCGGCTCGACGCAGGACGGCACGCTGGAGGCCGTCACCGAAATGCGCAAGCGTTACGGGCTCGATGCGGCTCCGCATCTGTCCTGTATCGGCTCGACCACCGACTCGATACGCAGCTTGCTCAATGCCTATCGCGAAGCGGGCGTCACGCGTATCGTGGCGCTGCGCGGTGACCTGCCCTCGGGCGTGGTCGACGCTGGCGAGTTTCGCTACGCCAACGAGCTGGTCGCCTTCATCCGGGCCGAGCATGGCCAGCACTTCCAGATCGAGGTGGCGGCCTACCCGGAGTTCCACCCGCAATCCCGTACCCCTGCACGAGACCTGGAAAACTTTGTGCGCAAGGTGGAAGCCGGAGCCGACGCGGCAATCACCCAGTATTTCTTCAACAGCGATGCGTATTTCGATCTGCTCGAGCGCTGCCATGCACGAGGGGTCACTCTACCCATCGTGCCGGGCATCATGCCGATCACCAACTACCATCAGCTCGCGCGTTTCTCCGATGCCTGTGGCGCCGAGATTCCACGTTGGATCAGACGCCGACTGGAAGCTTTTGGCGACGATATGGATAGCCTGCGTGCTTTCGGTCACGAAGTGGTCGGAAATCTGTGTGAGAAATTGCTGGCCGGCGGGGCTCCCGGTTTGCATTTCTACACCTTGAATCGCGCGTCTCCGATTTGTGCCCTGTGGGAAGAACTGGGGCTGAGCGCCCGACGTTAACCGGTCACTGCATGGCGCTGGTCGGCGGGGTGCGGCAATCCCCCGAGGACTGGCGTTCCCGCTGGAGATCACTTCCGCCCAGCGCAATAAGACAAAGCATTGGCCCGGAGAATTCCGGGCGCAACCGTTGATTTTCAGGCGCAATGCAATTGATAATGGTTCGCATTCTCAAATCTGCCCGAATATGCGCCACCTCGTCATCCTGTTCCTGATCCTCTGCGCGACTCCAGCCGCAGCCAATCCCGATGTGATGCGCGTATTGCACATGCTGGACTACATCGGCGTGGACTATCCGGAGTTCGTGCGCGACGGAAAGGTACTCGATGCCCTGGAGTACGAGGAGCAACAGAATTTCGCTGCGGCCATAATCGAGCGCTTGCAAACCCTGCCACCACAGCCCGCACAAGCGGATTTGCTGGCCGATGCAAAGGCATTGCGTGCCGCCATAGACCGCAAGGCATCCGGCAGCGAAATCCAGCGGATAACCGGCGAGCTGGCGGCAGCGGTCGGCACCGCCTATCCGGTCCCGCAGGCGCCGCGCCGTCCGCCGGATGTCGCGCAGGCCAAAGCCCTGTTCGACGCTCAATGTACGGCCTGCCACGGCACGCAAGGTCGCGGTGACGGTGTGTTGGCCGCCGGCCAGGAGCCCGCCCCCACCAATTTTCACGAGCTGGCCCGTCAGCAGCAGCGCAGCGTTTTTGGACTTTACAACGTGATCAGCAACGGCGTTGTTGATACCGCAATGCCCTCCTTCGCCGCGCTGCCCGAAACTCAGCGCTGGGCTTTGGCCTTTTATGTCGGGCAACTGGTCTATAGCGACGCGCAGCGACGGCGCGGCGCCGAATTGATCGCCTCGGGCCAGTACTTCGGCATTCCCGGGCTCGCCGGCCTGAGTCAGGCCGTGCCGCAGCAACTGGCCGCGGAATATGGCGAAGATGGCGTAGCGTTGATGGCCTATCTGCGTGCGAATCCAGCCGCGATCATCGCCCCCGGAGGCGCCGCGCCGCTGGCCAAAACCCAGGACCTGCTGGAGCACAGCCTGCGGGCCTACGCCGCCGGTCAGCACCGGCCTGCAGCGGATGCCGCTCTGGCCGCCTACCTGGACGGCTATGAGCTGCAAGAAGCGGCGGTCAGCACCGTGGACCCCAGGCTCAACGCCCGGATTGAAGGCGCCATGCTCAATTTGCGCCGCGCGATCGACGCGCGCGCGCCCGCTGCCGAGGTTGCCGCCCTGGGCCAGGCGGCGCACGAGCTCCTGGAAAAGGCCAATGAACGGCTGGAGGGCGCCAGCATGAACCCCGTCAGCAGCTTCGTGGGCAGCTTCATCATCCTGGCCCGCGAAGGACTGGAGGCGATCCTGGTTCTGGCCGCACTGTTTGCGTTTCTGGGCAAAGTCGAGCGCCACGACGCCAAACGCTATGTGCACTTTGGCTGGATCCTGGCGCTGGCCTGCGGTGTGCTGACCTGGGTGGCCGCGACCTATTTTGTTTCCATCAGCGGTGCCAGCCGCGAAATCACCGAAGGTATCAGTGCCCTGCTCGCCGCCGTGGTCTTGTTGTCGGTGGGACTATGGATGCATAACAAAAGCCTCTCCGGGCAATGGCAGCGCTATATCAATCAACACATGCACAAAGCCCTGAATCGCGGCGGCTTGTGGGGCATTGCCGGCCTGGCCTTTATCGCCACCTATCGAGAGGTTTTTGAAACCGTGCTGTTCTATCAGGCCCTCTGGACTCAAGGCGACCATCCAGCGATTCTGGCGGGCTTCGCGGTCGCCGCCGTGGTTCTGGTCGTGCTGACGGCAATCATCGTGGGCGCGTCACGGCGACTTCCCCTGCAACAATTCTTCAGCGTCAGCGCATTGCTGATCGTCGCGCTGGCCTTTGTCTTCACGGGCCAGGGCGTCCAGGCCTTGCAGGAAGCAGGGGTGCTGGCTTCGGATGCCGTGCCGTTTGTATCCCTGCCCCTGCTGGGCATTTATCCCAATCTGCAAGGTCTGCTGTCGCAGGCGGCAGTTGTCGTGCTCGTATATCTGGCCTTCGGCTGGAACCGCCGCAGCTCCGCAGCCTGATATCCTCGCCAGATCGTCGCGCAACGCGGCATCGGGAGAGGGCTCATGGCAAGCAGTTGGCGGAGCATCGGCGTGGGCGCCTTGATTCTGGCCAGCAGTCTGAATGTGCAGGCCGCAAGCGGCAGCGATTTTGATTTCTGGCTGGGCGAATGGGCTTTGACCTGGGCAGACGGTGGCGCCGGAACCAATCGCATCACCCGCATCCTGGATGGCAAAGTCATCCACGAGTATTTCAATGGCGGCAATAGCTCTCCGCTGCGCGGCATCAGCGTCAGTGTGTACGAGGAAAAGTTCGATCGTTGGAGTCAGACCTGGGTAGACAACCAGGGCGGCTATCTGGACTTTCATGGCGGACCGGTAGGCAACCGAATAATTTTGTCACGACGCTTCCGCTTGGATAACAAGGAGATACAGCAGCGCATGGTCTGGTTCGATATTCAAGCTGATTCCTTCACCTGGAACTGGGAGCGCTCCGAGGACGACGGCCAGAGCTGGAACGTCGCCTGGCAAATCCAGTATCAACGCATCGCGCCGGACTAAGCGCGGATGCCGGTCACGCTGGCTGATATTCAAGCCGCCGCAATACGCATCAGCGACGGCATCGCGCACACGCCCTGCCACCCATCGCTGGCGCTGTCGGAACTTACCGGCGCCCGGATCTACGCCAAGCTCGACAATGAGCAGCGCACAGGCAGCTTCAAGGAACGTGGGGCTCGCAACGCATTGCTTTTGCTCGACAGCGCGGCCAGGGCCAGAGGCGTCGTTGCAGCCT